>JACRBK010000256.1 GCA_016234525.1 Chloroflexota bacterium | reverse complement strand
GATCAGCACTGGAGGCAATATCACACCCATGCACCGACAACTGCACTTGATCATTTTGACTGTTCTTATGGCCGCCTTGTTGGCAGGCTGCGGCGGCAATAAACAAGACGATAACGAAGACCTGCCCGAAGCACGCCCGCTCCTCGAAGAAGGCGCATCGTATTTGCAGGACGCGCAGTCTTTCGAACTAGAGATGGATGTCAGTGGGTATCCGGTCAACATCAAAACCGACAAACTTGAACCCTCAGACGATGAACCGCTACTCTTTAAGTATGCCAGGGGAGTTTTTCAGGCCCCGGATCGGATTGATGCCAATATCGAATTCGGCGTGGGGGAATTTAGCACCACTGCCCAGCTCGTCGCGCTGGACCGCGAACACTATTTCCGGGGCCAACTGCTCGGCAACCGTTGGATTAGAGGAGAATTGATCGAAGGATTCTCTCCGGCATCATTGATCGCACAACCCGGGGGAATCCCATACGCCCTGTTGTCTATCTCAAATCTGACCATGCAAGGGCGTACCGATCTGGATGGGCTGCCAGTTTTCCACCTGAGCGGGACTATTCAGGCAAACAATGTGCATTCGCTGACGTTTGGGTTGATTCGCACCCAACAAGGGACCATCAACATCGAAGTTTATATCCAGGTCAAAGACCGACGGGTGGTACAAATCCGGCTGATCGATCCACCGCCCGTTCAAGCCGAGGATGAAGAGCCAACCTCGTGGCAAATCACTTTTGCGGGTTATAATCGAGATGTGACTATCACTCCGCCGCCACTCCAAGAAGAAAACTAACTATGTCGCTGGTCAAACTATCCAGGCAGCAAGCATCGCCGTGGGCCATTCTGGCGATTATCTGCCTGCCAGTGTTCATTGGGGCGCTCGATCTGACGATCATTTCGGCAGTGCTGCCCGAAGTGATCGTCAGCCTGGACCTTCCGGTCAAAGAATATCTCGATCAGGCATCCTGGGCTGTCAACGGTTATCTGCTGGCCTACGCGATCAGCATGACTTTCACCGGGCGTCTTTCAGATATTGTGGGACGGCGAACGATCTACCTCGGCTGCCTGCTGGTGTTCATAGCCGGATCGTACCTCGTTACGATGTACGACAATCCTACTATCAACTCCAATATCGGGAAGTTTTATTATCAGGTGTTAGATCGCAGACCGCCGCGCCTGGAAGAACGTTATCTCTATCTGGTGATCACCGGGCGCATCATCCAGGCATTGGGCGCGGGCGCAATGGTGCCGGTGACGCTGGCGCTCGTTGGCGATCTGTTCCCGCCTCACCAACGCGCTAAGCCGCTCGGCATAGTCGGCGCTGTGGATACGATGGGCTGGGTGTTGGGACATCTCTACGGCGGGGTCATGGTGCGGTTTTTCGGCGAATACGGCGACAATTTCGTAGACGCCTTTGGCAAAATCGGCCTGACCATTGCTACTCCATCATGGGAAACGCTGTTTATCCTCAATATCCCGCTCAGTGTGCTGGCGCTGTTCGGCGCATGGTGGGCGCTGCGCGGACTGGCTCGCCCTCAGGGACAGGGCCGTTTCGATATTCTGGGAACACTGTTTATCACTTTGGCGCTGATTGGGCTGAATCTTGGCCTGGGAGCCAGCCCGGAATCCGCCGGTTCGGCTGAAAGTTTTGAAGACCTGCAAGGGAGCGCCAGTCATTACGGATTCTATCTGCTGATGGGTGCGGCGCTGGCATTTATGTTGTTTCTGCTAGTTGAAACACGCATCAAACACCCGCTGATCCGGCTGAGCATGTTCCGCAACCGCAACCTGTCGGCTTCATCGGCTGCTAATTTCCTGGTGGGTTTCTGTCTGGCAATTGGTCTGGTGAGCGCGCCTCTGCTGGTCAACTTTAGAGTCAAAGACCCTGATAGTGAAAATATCAAACACGCTGCTTATATCACCGGCCTGCTGCTTTCTGGCTTGACTGTGCCAATGGCTGTATCGGCAGTTTACGGCGGCTGGTTAAGTGACCGGCGCGGCTATCGTTTCCCGACCAGTGCTGGGTTGACGCTGGCAACCGGCGGTTTTATACTGACCGGCCTATTTTGGGAAACCGATACCTCCTATTGGATTATGGCGCTGCAAATGGCCGTGATCGGTGTAGGACTGGGAATGACAATCTCGCCTATCGGTACAGCGGTGATCAATGCCGTCAACGAACACGAACGCGGCGTGGCTTCAGCCTTGATCTTGATTCTGCGGCTGGTAGGCATGACGGTGGCTATCTCGTCGCTCACCATCTTTTCGCTGGAACGTTTCGATTCGCTGGTGGCGCAGTATGTTGATCCGGCAGCGACCACGCTCGAAGAGATCACTAAAGCTTCCTCAAAAGCCAATCTCAAAGCCGCCGTGCGGGTGATCAACGAAATGCAGTTCATCGGCGCAGGCATCAGCGGGTTGGGGCTGCTGGTTTCGCTGCTGCTGCGCGGCCAACCAGAATCAGCCGCCGTGATGACATCGCAAGAGCAAGGTTGATCCCCTGACCTTGCTCTTGTAGCATATTTTCCTCGCGAATATATAATTAGCTTGAAGTTGAGCTTATTCTATTCTTCCAGGCAGTGAAGTCATATGGCCGAAGGTTTAGTGATTCACGTTCTGGCAGCCGTGCGAATTCAATCCTTACCGGAGTTTCGCACTAACCTGTCGAAAGATTCCCAACTCAAACTCACGTTCGTCACCGACGAAAAAGAAGCGCGCGAAACTCTGGCCGACGCGCAGCGGCTCACCGATGTATTTGTGGTGGACAACGACCTGGGCGGCGTGTTCGAGTTGGTTAAAGAACTGCGCCAGATGTATCCCCGGTTGTTGATCATCCTGGTAGACCAGGAAGCCGATTTTGGAATGCCAGGTCATGCGGACGAAGTATCGGTCACGCCGTTTGAAAATGATGATCTGCTCAAACGGATCAAACGGTTGAACGAAGAACGCAGCCTGCAAACCTTGCGTGCCGATGCTTTGCCCCCGGTGCGCGCTTTTGCTAAGTCGCTGCGACGGGCGGGCGCAGGTCCAGCCAAGATGCAGGCCGCCGTCGAAGCGATCAAGGAACTGGGTTACGATTATGTAGCCTTTTATAACATGGTCCCCACCACCCCCCCGGAGATGCGGCTGTCATCGCAAATCGGCCCCAGTTCGCTGCTGTCGATTGCGCCTCAGCAGCAAGATTATCAAAATTCGCTGGTTGGGTGGGTCACACAGAATGGGCAAAGCCGGATTATTGGACCGGAAGACCTGCTGAATCATCCGTTTGTGAAACAACAGCGATTTAATTCGGGCGTTTGTGTGCCGGTAGGCACGACGCTGCGTTTTGGCGTGATCTTCGCGTGCCGCGAACAGCCCAATGCCATCACTCAACAAAATGTGATGATGCTGGAACTGGTCAGCGCGCAGCTGGCAAGCGCCCTGGCAAAACAGGCGCGATCTTAACCCCGGTGTGGACGGCGGTATGCTTTCGGCTATCGAAATAGGTACAGCCCGCAGCAAACCAGGCGAGATCGTTTATGGTACCTTCGAGGCTGTGCCGCTGCCCACCGGCGGCGCAGATCAACTGCCTGTCATAATCGCCCAGGGCAAGTCAGAAAAAGGGCCGGTGTTGTGGCTGACGGCTAACATTCACGGCGGAGAGTATGATGGCGTAGCGGTGATCCATCACCTCGTCAAACCTGAACTGCTGACGAATCTTAGGGGGACAGTGATTGCATTACCAACGCTGAATCCCGCCGGACTGCGCGTGGGGCAGCGTGCCGCGTATTACCTGCCCGATAAAGACCCCAACCGCCTGTTTCCCAGTCTGCCCAGCTTGAATGAAACAGACGATTCTACGCCGCCATCTGCCCTGGAGCAGAGCTATGAGCGCCTGTTTGAGCGTATCGACGCCACCGCAGACTACCTGATCGATCTGCACGATTACGGAATCCGCTCGATCCCGTTTGCTTTCCGTGACCCGGTGTTTTATCGTGAACCCCGCGACAGAACCGTAGCCGTCAAACTTCAAAACATTGTAGGCGAAATGTTAGACGCACTGGGATTGACGGTGGTTAATGAACATTCTCCGCAGAAATATCTAAAAGCCGACCTGCACCGTTCGGTCAGCGGGTCGGCACTCAACCGCGCGCGTATCCCAGCCATCACGATTGAGATCGGCGGTCAACGCACCTTAAATGTGTCGCATATAAAGGCTGTCGTGATAGGGATTCAAAATGTGATGCGCTGGGCGGGAATGCTGCCCGGCCCGGCGGAACCACTGCCCAATATTCCTGTAATCCGCCCTGGTTACCCGATCCGGCGTACCACGCATCCCCGTGTCCCCCTCGCCTGCCTGATTCATCATCTGGTCCAGCCAGGCGATAGGCTGTATGCGGGTGATCCGGTCGCGCGCCTGGTCGATATTTATGGACGCCCGGTAGGGAAAAGTGATGGCTTTTTGCGGACCGACTATGATGGATTTGTGATCGGCCTGTTTCCCGGTCTCGCGTTCTACCCGAACGATGCTATCATGGGGCTGGCCATTCGAGACGATCATGAACTGGTACTGCCGGTTCCTCAGGGTTAAAATACCGATTACTTGCGCACAATAAATGAGTGTGCCAAGCTATACGCGCAAAGACAAATACACATCGCCGAGCATATTCCGATTCTATCTCACACAGGCTTAAATCTATGATTGGTTCCAAACTTGGACCCTATGAAATTTTGGAGGAAATCGGACGCGGTGGCATGGCAACCGTTTACCGGGCCTATCAGGCGAATATGGACCGGCATGTTGCGATCAAAATCATCCATCGCGCCATCGCCGGTGAAAGTACCGCTCTGGATCGTTTCCAGCGTGAGGCCCGGTTAGTCGCCCGTCTCGAACATCCACACATTCTGCCGGTCTATGACTATGAAGGCGCCCACGATCCGCCTTATATCGTGATGCGCTATATGCCGACCGGGACGCTCAAAAACATCCTCGATCAGGCGCGGCTTCAACTCAGCGAGACAGCCTATTTAGTCCGGCAGATCAGCTCGGCGCTGGATTATGCGCACCGTCAAGGGGTGGTTCACCGCGACATTAAACCCTCGAATATTATGGTCGATGCCGAAGGCAACGCCTTTTTGACCGACTTTGGTATCGCCCGCATCGTAGAAGGGTCGCAAACACTGACCGCTACCGGGCTGGCTGTCGGGACGCCGGGTTACATGGCTCCCGAACAAGGCATGGGGCTGCCGATTGATGGCCGGGCAGATATTTACGCCCTCGCCGTGATGATTTTTGAACTGCTGACGGGTAAAACCCCCTTCCAGGCCGAAACCCCGATGGCCGTGATTCTCAAACATATCAACGATCCTGTGCCATCGGCTACCGCGCTGAACGACACACTTTCGCCAGAAGTTGATCGGGTACTTACACGAGGGATGGCAAAAAACCCGGACGAACGTTATCAGACCGCAACAGAACTGGCGAACGATCTGCTCAGCACCGCCGGGGTGAGTGCCACCGCTACTCCGCGTAATCTTCAAGCGATTGCCGCCAAAACCATCGCCGATCTGGAAGTCGTTCGTTCTGAGGCAGCGCGGCGCGCGGCTACAGTATCCAAAGAGCCAGTCCCTCCTACCTCGTTAGATGCGGATGCTAAAGTAGGAACCCCGCTTCCCCCAGCGTCCACAACACGTTCGAGACTGGCTGTAGGGCGTAAGCAAATCCCGATATTTGCAGGTCTGGCGGCGGTTATTGTTGCACTGGCAGCAGCGGCGATTTTCCTGGCAACGGGCAGCGGGGGTGAGGAAGAAAAAACGCCCACCGTTACCAGCGGCCCTTTGTTGACCTGCCCGCAGATCGCGCAGGTGGCGTTAGAGAGCGCAAAAACAGAATGTGCCGAAGTCGCCACGAACAGCGTATGTTATGGACACGCTTCAGTTACTGCGTCCTCGGCAGAAGGACCGCTTGAGGCTTTTAATGCTCCTGGCGCACAAATTGCCGTATCGGCCTTCCAATCGCTGCAAACCGGCGATCTGGACGCTGCCAGCAGCACCTGGGGATTCGCGCTGATCCGCGCCCAGGTGAATCTCGAGCCAGATCAACAGGTCGTTTTTATCGCCTTTGGCGATGTACAACTCGAACCGCTCGAAGAATATATGCAAAGTTTTACCCTGCGTACAGGCCGCCCGACTTCGGCCTGCGCCCAACTGCCGCCATCAGGCATGATCGTGCAGGTTCCAAAGGGACAAACCGCCGTTTTTACCGTGAACGGGGTCACGATCTCTGCCAGCAGCACGCTGGTCTTACAGGCTCAACCGGTGGGATTAATGTCGGTTAATGTGCTCGAAGGCAGCGTCGAGGTCGAGGCGCAGTCAGTCAAACGTATCGCTCCGGTGGGATATTCGACCCGGATCACCATGAGCGCCTCAATGCGCGCGGTTAGCCCACCCAGCCCGCCCGAACGTATCCCAGAGCTGTCTGGCCTGATCAATCTCGTTGGGACTTCGCCGCTCGCGCTGCTGGTTACCCCGCTGCAACCCGGCCAACTGGCAACAACGGTTGCGCTTGCGCCTGAATTAACCGACACGCCGACGTTCACACCAACTTCGACGGCGACCAACACCCCAACGGTTACCCGCACACCGACGGTCACGCCAACCGATACACCGACACGCACGCCAACAGCCACCGCGACAGCGACAGATACACCGACGCATACGCCGACGAGCACGGCGACGAACACAGCAACGGCTGTGCCGACATTTACGCCAACTTTTACCGACACGCCATCCGCAACTCCGACCGCTACCGACACGCCGTCAGCGACTCCCACTCTGACGCCTACCGCAACGTTTACCGATACGCCACCGCCCACTGAAACGCTGACCGCGACCGCGACGTTTACCGAAACACCGCCGCCAACGCCGACTGTTGCAGCAACAAATACATTGGCCGCGCCGACTTCGATTCCGTCACCGACACCAATCCCAGTGGGGCGACTTCCATTCATTCAGGATATGGAAGGAGCAACGCCGCTGGATCAGTGGGATTACGATCCTATGCGTTGGCAGTTGGTGACTGAAGGCGGAAATGTTTCCCTGGTCGGGTTGTCAGGACTGGACAGCGCGCTTGAAATTTTGGGGCGCGAAGTGCCCGAATGGAAAGAACCGGTCGATGAAGACCTGCTGATCGATATGCGGGTTAACCTGCTGCAAGGGGATAGCATTGGGCGTGTAATCTTCCGTTACTCTGAGCAGGGGTATTATGTGTTTGAAATTCTGCCGGGTTATGCCATGCTCAAACGCGGCGTGCCAGGCCCGATCAATCGCAGCGGCGAGCAGCTTCTCAAAGATTGGCCCAACGCTCCACTGCAAAGTGGGCAGTGGTACGAGATCAAGATATGGGCCGAGGGTAACCGCACCTTTATCTATGTGGATAATCTGCTGCAACTGCGCGCCAACGATACCGGATTCGCGCTGCCACCAGGAGGCGCGATTTTGCTGCAAACGCTCAGCGGGGTGAGCGGGCAGGTGGCCTTTGACGACATCATCATCCAGCGGCCCGAACTCGCCAGCGATCATTTCCAGGGTTCAACCTTCCCCAGCACATGGCAAGCCAGCAGTTTTACTGCCGTTCAATTGGACATCGAAGGTGACGGCAACCAATATATCCGGCTGACAGCGGGCGGCGAAGTAACACCCATCCTACCGCCGCTTGGTGACGCATTGGTTGCCTGCCGCCTGTACAGCGAAGAAGGTGGTTTTACCACACTGCTGCACGAAAGCAGCCAGGGCAGTTATCGTCTGCTTATGGACGGCGGCCACATGGAAATCCAACTGCTCAATGGACAGGGGGATATATTACAGACTTGGACGCGGCAGAACTATTATGCACGTGGGGAGTGGTTCGACTTCATCGCGCTGATGGTTGGCAATCGTCTGACCATCTTCCGCCGGGGCGAAATCGTGTTCGAGGAAGATGTTCAAGATGCTCCCCCCTCCGGCGGCGTCCGGTTTATGGCGTCCCGCGACTATGACCGGCTGCGCATCGACGACTGTCTGTTCACCGAAACAGCGCTTTCGGCCACCGTTGATGCCCGGTTTGCGTTCGAGATTCTAGACCAGCTTGAGACTCGCCTGATTCTCGATGGCCGGACCGATTGGTATGAATTTTTCCTGCCGGATAAAACAACCGCCTATTGGTGGGAATCTGACCCCGGCGAATACGTAGTAGACCAGACCGCCGACGAACACACCGACTACTACACTATCACTTCCACCGATCAGCCGATCTACCGGCGTTTCCGCGATGTGATCGACTCGTCTAATACTGTCCTGGGAGAAGGTAACGACCAGGCAACTTTCCGCGATTCGACTGATATTTATCTCGAAGCAGATGTGCGCCTGCCGCTCGAAGCGCCCATAGGCAGCATCGCATGGACGGCGGTTCGTTCTGTGCCGAGCGTCACCGGCTTCAGCCTGAACCAGTACCAGATGGAATTGATCAAAACCAGCGCGGATATGGTTACGCTGCGGGTGCGGTCGAATACCCAGCTTGATAAATCGGTGCTGCACGAGGCCGAACTTGCGCGCACCTTTGATGGCTGGCACAAGTTCGTTATCGTGGCACTGGATGACAAAATCGCCTTCTTTGCCGATGGGCGGTTCATCACGGCGATGAGCGACACCGATCTGCTGGGCGGGACGATTGCTTTTGGAGTCGAAGCGAACTCCATCGCCAACTTTGACGACGTGATTATCCGCGATACATCGGTGGGCGAATAACACCGCCGAAGACAAAAGTGGACAAAAAACCAGGGGGGCCGGTACCGCGCTCCCCTGGGATATCTCTGTCTAGACTGGTTATGCCTCAGCCAGCCGCGCCGCATATTGGCGCTTGTAGTAATCCAGATATTCCCCGGTTTTGATCTTACGCCACCACCACTCATTTTGCTGATACCAACGGACAGTCGCTTCCATTGCCCGCTCAAAACTGTGCTGCGGAGTCCAGCCTAGTTCAGCGCGGATTTTGTCATTGGTCAGGGCATAGCGGAGGTCATGACCGGGACGATCCGCCACATAATGAATCAAGCTTTCCGGCTTGCCGAGTGTCTTGAGCATAAAGCGTGTCATATCGATATTGTGCATTTCGTGTTCGCCGCCGATATTATAAATCGTGCCCGGCGCGCCCTGATGCAGCACGGTATCAATCGCATCACAGTGATCATCGACATACAGCCAATCGCGCACCTGCATTCCATCACCATACATAGGCAGCGGGTGATCTTCCAGCGCTTCGGTGATAAAAAATGGCACGACTTTTTCGGGATACTGGTAGGGGCCAAAAGTATTGCTGCCGCGTGTAACGGTGGTGTGCATCCCATACGTCACCTGATAGGCCCGCAGCATCATCTCGCCCCCAGCTTTACTGGCGGCATAGGGGCTGTTGGGCAGTAGCGGATCACCTTCGCGGAAAAAGCCCTGCTCAATCGAGCCGTATACCTCATCGGTGCTGACATGGTGCAGACGCTGAATACCCAGTTGGCGCGCCGTGTCTAGCAGGGTATAAACCCCCACCACATCGGTATTGATAAAAGCATCCGGGTCAAGAATCGAGCGATCCACATGCGACTCGGCGGCGAAGTTCACAATCGCGTCAATCTGATGAGCTTGCAGCACACGCTCAACCGTTTCGCGGTGGGTAATGTCGCCGCGCTCGAAGCGGTAGTTCGGGGCATTTTGCACGGGCAGCAGATTATCCATGTTGCCCGCATAGGTCAGCTTGTCCAACACCACGATCCGGTAATTGGGATACTTCTGTACCGCCCGGCGCACAAACGCGCTGCCGATGAACCCTGCCCCACCAGTCACCAGTATGTTTTTCATCCGTATCCTATCCTTTTTCTAAGTCGCTACCGCGTGCCTACAGGCTGCGCATCCAGCACAAAGCGGCGGATCGCATGTCCAACGCCGTCTTCATCGTTTGTGCCAGTGACATAGTTCGCGCCGCTGCGCACGTCTTCAGGGGCATGGCCCATCGCCACGCCAATCCCAGACATGCGGATCATATCTAGATCATTACAGTTGTCACCAAAGGACATGGTGGCTTCGGCGCTCAAGCCCAAATAATCCAAAATGTGCGTCAGGGCGGTGGCTTTGGTCACACCAAGCGGCAGCACCTCGACCACTGAAGCCAATCCCGACCGGAGTACCTGCGCCCGGCCTTCAAATGCCTGCCGGAGCTGGGTATCAAAATCATCAATAGAGGCGCGATCCTGGCTCATCAGAATCAACTTGTACGGCGTGTAACGGCCCGCCAGCGCCGCCTGGAGGTCATCCGCGATTTCGGGAGCCGGTTCATGATGCGCGACTACTTCGGCAACGTTGGCATCCCAGGCTTGAGCCAGCAGCCCCATTTTGAGATACACAATCGGCGTAAATCCGCCCGCCTGAGCTAGTTGTACGGCTTCAATCGCCACATCACGCGGAATAGGAGCCTCATACAGCAGGGTGCCGTCCGGCGCGAAGACCTGCGTGCCATTGCCGCAAATGAGCGGAATGTTGATCCCAAACTGTTGAATCAAGCCGGTGGTCGAAGGGTAGGTTTTGCCGGTCGCCACTGTGAACAACACCCCACGCGCGATGGCTTCTTGTACAGCCTGAGCTGTAAAAGGAGTCACGACATGGGCCGAACTGAGCAGTGTACCATCCAGATCGGTTACTATCAGGCGGATAGGTCCGCCAACCTGTGCAGACATAGAACTCCCTGTTACAACAACCCCAGGCGGCTGTGATCGCCCAGGTGCATCTTGATCGCTTTGGGCAGTGAGACGGTCAGCGTTACTTCGGCGTGACGCCCGATCAGGCTGTCTTGAATCCGGGCGGGGATATTACGGATCGTGCTGTGTTCTAGCACAATACTCCGCTCGATCTCGCTGTTTTCGATCACCACGTCATGGTAAATACTCGAAAACGGCCCCACATAACTGTTCACGATGCGCGTATTGCGCCCGATAATCGCCGGACCGCGTATGACGCTGTGGATAATCTCTGCCCCTTCTTCAATCGTTACACGGCTGTCGATTTCCGAAACAGTATCCACTGTGCCTTTAATCGCCGGGGTGAGTTCCTCCAACACCAGACTGTTGGCCTCTAACATATCACTGGCCTTGCCGGTATCAATCCACCAACCCTGGTGAATGTGAGGAAACACCACGTAATTATGCTTGACCAACCACTGGATAGCGTCGGTAATTTCCAGTTCGCCGCGCCGCGAAGGTTTGATCGCTTCTGCGGCCTCGAAAATTGAGGGGTCGAACATATAAATTCCCACCAGCGCCAGATTCGAGGGTGGCTCCTGGGGCTTCTCAATAAGCTGCACGATCCGGCCCTGCTCGTTCAAACATGCTACGCCGTACTGCTGGGGATGCGCAACTTCTTTCAGAACGATCTGGCAGTTCCACTCATGATGGTGGGCAAAGTCCGCGATCAACGGGCTGATGCCCCCCTGGATCACGTTATCGCCCAGGAACATTACGAACCGGTCGTCGCCTAAAAAATCTCGCGAGATTTTCACCGCATGGGCCAAACCGAGCGGGGCTGATTGCTCGATATAATGCACCTGAACCCCGAACTGCTCCCCATCACCTACGGCCTCGCGGATTTGCTGACCGGTATCGCCGATCACGATCCCGATCTCGGAAATCCCTGCATCGCGGATCGCTTCGATCACGCGAAATAAGACGGGCTTATTCGCCACCGGGATCAACTGTTTGGCGCGGGTATAGGTTAGAGGATAGAGGCGCGTCCCCTTGCCGCCGCTGAGAATCAACCCCTTCATGTTGTTTACTCCCTAAAATTAGTTAGCGGGCGTAATAATCGCTGACCACGCTGTCACGCGGCACATTGATCAGCGCCGTACCGATCACCGGCACCTTGACGCGCGCGAGTTCTTCTTTAGCACGCGCCGCATGATCGCGCCGCGATGATCCTGCTCGCAGCACCAGCAGCAGGCCGTCCGTTTTGAGGCCCAACAGCGCCGCATCCGTCACCGCCAGCGCGGGGGGAACATCGAACAACACATAAGCAGCATGTTTTTTTAAGGCGGCAATCACCTCGTCCATGCGCCGCGAACCGATCACATCGGCAGGGTTGGGCGGCAGCGGGCCGCTGGTCAGTACATGCAGATGATCGATCCCTACTTCCTGAAACGGCGGCTGATCCAGGGCGCTGTTTTCGATCAACATTGTTGTTAAACCGCGCTCATTTTTTAGGCCCCACAATTCATGCTGGCTCGGCTTGCGCAGATCGCAGTCAGCGATGATCGTTTCGTGGCCGCCCTGTGCCAGCGTCACTGCCAGGTTTGCCAGCACCGTGCTTTTGCCTTCTCCCGACACCGGCGAGGTAATCACCAGGGCGTTGATCGGACGATCCACACTGGAAAACATCAAGTTGGTGCGCAGCGCCCGGTAGGCTTCGGCAGCGGGCGAGCGCGGATTAGTTAGCGTAATCAGATTGGCAGTAGCCATCACAACACCTCACGAGTGGGTATCATCGGCGGGGATAGCCGCCAATACAGGCAGGTTCAAGAAACGCGCCACATCTTCGCGGCTGCGCACAATATTTGATTCCAGATATTCGAGGACAAACACGATCACGCCGCCTAACAGCAGGCCCAACACGCCTCCGGCCAGGGTATTGATCTTGGTCTTAGGGCTGTGTAACCCATAGGTGGCTGTATCGACCAGCAGCGCATCGATCCGATCTGCGCGCTGCAAATCGCGGTTATCCTCCGTCCGGTACTCTTCCAGCAGACGCCCTAATTCAGTCGCAATCCGCGCGGCCAGCGGGCCATCTTCCATATCTACATCAATCTGGACGATCAGTTGGGTGGGATCAGAGCTAATCGTCAAATGGCTGCGCAGTTCACCGGGAGCCATATCAAGCTGAAGCCGGTCAATAGCGGCAGCAGCCTGGGTATCTGTATTGAGATAGACCACGTAACTCCGCAGCAAAATCCGCAGCGTTTCCGTAAGGCCATAATCATTACGCGCCGGTTGGAGCAGAACGCGCTGGGTCGCCCGGTAAACCGGGGTTTGCATTTTGCTCAAGCCAAAGGCGGCCCCGGCAGTAATCACAACGGCCAGGGCGATAATCCAGCCACGCCGGATCAGAATACGCACATAATAGGTTAAATTCATTGTTTTACCTCACGTCGAGCACACTTCATAAAGCTGTCCTCATTATAACGGCCTAACCAAGCCCTACGGGCGGTTATCAGGCAAGCGTCCAGTAATCGTTGTATACGGTAAGGATCACTCACGCGGAACCTCAACCAGGACAGGCAGCCCAAGGGATTCCACATCGGCGCGGCTGCGGATCGAATCGTCCAGGTATTCCGCCAATACCATCAACGCCACACCTGCTGCCAACCCTAACATGATCCG
>JACRBK010000255.1 GCA_016234525.1 Chloroflexota bacterium | reverse complement strand
GCTGTCGGCGGTTCCCGTTCCTGACCCGGTGGTAGAAGAAAAACGGCAGCGTATCATCCTCAAGGGAGATGTTCCCAGCCCAATCAACCCGCCGCATGGTTGCCATTTCAACACACGCTGTCCCGTATCGGTAGATGTATGCTACGAAGAGGATCCTGGCTTGATTGAAGTGCTGCCGGGCCACTGGGTAGCGTGCCATCGCGTCATCTAGGAATATAGTTCAGCGAGTCGGGCCGTAAAGCACCGGCCCCTCGCTGGTTAAGGAGAACATTGATGGCAGTTGCAGAAGACGCCAAGCCCGTTTCGTTATCAAAAGCCAATGAAGAGAACCGTTCAACGCCTCTCTTGGATGCATGGAAGCTGTTTCGCCGCAACCGGGGGGCGAGTGTGGCTTTGGTGGTACTTAGTGTCATTATTTTTACTGCCTTTTCGGCAGGACTCTTGACCCGGATGGGGCTGCTGGATGATCGCACAGGCGCTCAAGCCAGGCATACCATCAACCCGGCCAATATGGATTCTCAAGACCCATATCCCGATCCTGGGGTATGTGCGCGTGATCAACAAGACCTTAACCCGTATTGGTGCAGTTGGTTAACCCCAGAGGCTTTGGTCTTGGTGCAGAACCAACACTGCAACCGACCCGCTGTCGATCTTAATCAAAAGCAGTGGTGTTATCTGCTGGGCGGTGACAGCGCCGGTAAAGACTGGCTGAGCCAGACGATTTATGGCGCGCAGGTTTCGCTGACGGTGGGTTTGGTCGGCGCGACGATGAGCCTGTTGGTTGGCCTGGTCTACGGCGTAGTTTCTGGCTATTACGGTGGCCGGATCGACAATATCATGATGCGTTTTGTAGACTTCATGTACGGTTTCCCCGTGCTAGTCATGATCATCTTGATGCAGGTGTTCTTTACGCAAATCGCACGCGAATACCAGGATCAAAACAAAGGTGGCGTTGTCGGGTTTGTGCTGGACCTCAACAAAAGCATGGGCGGTCTGTTGTTCTTGTTCATTGCGTTAGGCGCGCTGAACTGGATCGGCATGGCGCGTCAGGCGCGCGGGCTGGTGCTGTCGTATCGTGAAAAAGAGTTTGTTGAGGCAGCGCACGCGGTAGGGGCCACTGACCGGCGCATCATCTTTGTACATTTGCTACCGAACATCCTGGGACCCTTGATGGTTTTGGAGACCCTGGCAATCCCTGGTTATATCTTTACCGAAGCCTTCTTAAGTTTCATCGGCCTGGGTGTGCAACCTGGAACCCCAAGTTGGGGATCGATGATCAGCCAGGTACGTGAACGCGGCGGCTTTTTCTCGAACCGCCATGTTCTGCTCGTTCCCAGTATCGCGCTGGTACTAACTGCCCTGTCGTTCAACTTTTTAGGGGATGGCCTGCGTGATGCACTCGATCCCCGCCTGCGCGGCACTCACTAAGGCTGAACACGTTGATTAGGAGAAATTTGGACGTGACGAAAAGAAATACACGCCTTTCAGGGGCGCTAATGGTCGTTTTCGCCAGCCTGGTGCTGGCGAGTCTGGCCTGCTATTCAGGCCAGATTCCAGGTGTGTTTGAATTAACGCCCTATCACACGCCAACCCCGATGCCTATCGCGGAAAATGCCAAGTTTAAAGTATTGGATGAAGTCAAGGTTCAACAAGAAACAGGCCGCATCTTATTTAACCTGACAGTCAAACCGGAACCGTTGCAAGATAACTTGATGAACTCGCTCGGAACCTGCCAGGGTGACACCGCAGCCACCGTGCTGTATACCGGGCAGAGTGATCAGGGCGAGGTCTACTACCTGCTGGACTGCCGGGGTTCGACGGGATGGTCCGTCGAAAGCCGGTTGGCTGGCCCGCTGAAATTCTCCCGCGAAGATCTGGCTATCGCGCTGGCCCCGCAGGGACAGGCCACTGTCCCAATGTTGGACGAAACGATGTTCCAACCTATGCCTGCTTTTATGGCGACCTGCAAACCCGGAACAATTGTGACCGTCTCTCTGATTCAGCCGATTGATCCTGATAAAGATGGGATCAAAGATCTGTACTACCTGATCAACTGCCCATCGGCTACTGGGGGAGTGCGCGGTTGGGTCGGCGGAGCCGATCTGTTTGGCCCGCTGGAAGTTAACATCGGGCAGCGTGCCCTGGCGTTGACCTCGACCGAAGCTGATTCTGACACGCCTTATTCGCTTGCCAGCGAAGCTGCCCCGCTGACCGAAGACAACGCCGTCACCGGCGAGTGCTTTGAAGGATCGATCCTCGAAGCGCAAGCAACCCTGCTGGTAGACAACGTGGCGTATTACAAAATGACCTGTGGAGATATTGAAGGCTGGACCGCTCAAGACCGTTTTGTGGGTCCGCTGATCTACGATCCCGGCACGATCACCGCCATCTATGTCCCGCCGATCCCTGTCTTTGAAGATGAGCTTCCTACCGCTAGCGAAGACGAAGCAGCTACAGAAGCTGAAACCGAAGCCGAGACTGAGGCCGAAACCACAGAACCGGCAGACACTGGCGCAGAAATCACCGAAGAACAGCGCAAAGTCGTAGAGTACACCCCTCCGCTGTATCTGACGAGCAAACCCGGCCCGGCCATCTTGGAAGGTGAAGACGCCAATACGGTTGGACAGTGCGTCACAGGGACGATTGCCCGCATCGAAGAATACGCGGCAACCAACGTTGTGTACTACCGGGTTCAGTGCGACGAATGTTTGGAAACTGAGACCGACGACGCCGGAATAACCACCTGCCTTGCCAGTGAAACCCGTGATGGTTGGGTAGAGCAGCAGTATTTGCAGGGTCCGTTGGACTTTGCTCAGGGCGATAAGGCGATGGTCAAGAGCAGCAGTAAAGCCATCGAAGCCGCCGAAGATGGCACCGAATATGTACGTTTGCCCGCCAATGAAGAAGGCGCAAGTTCCATCGGACAGTTCACCGAATTCACGGGCCGCTGCCCAGTATCCGAAGGTGTGGAAATTTCGGGTGTGATCCTGGAAAAAGCCCGCACCAGCAGCCGGTTCATTTTCTACTATCAGGTGACTTGTGTGGGCCAGACAGCTACCGTAGAACAGATTACGGTCGATGGACGTCCCAAACCCCAAGTTACTTATAACACGACCGAAAATGCGCCTGTCGTGGGCATCTTGAGCGCTAGCGATCTCGAAGTCGTCAACCCGTAACTTATTCATGTCCTGAATGAAGGGGCAGCCTATCATGGGCTGCCCCGCAGCACACAGAGGTCTTATAGATGACCACAACACCAGTACAACCTCGTAGTCTCAAAAAAATCATCCAGGGTGGAGGGGATGTTCTCCTTCGCATGTTGGGTGGAGCCAGTATGATCAAGTTCTTGATTCGTCGCATCCTGGCGGGTATCCCCGTCTTGTTTGCGATCATGCTGGTCACTTTTACCTTGTCGCACCTGCTCCCTGGTGGCCCGTTCAGTTTTTCGGGCAACAATCGGAAAGTGCCGGAGTATTTGGTACGGCAACTCGAAGAAAAGTTTGGTTTGAACAAACCCATTCTTTTTAATACCTGGAACGATGGGTATTACCCGGATGGCGATGATTGGAAAATCATCGGTTATCACACTGAAACAGTAACGCTCGGCGGCACAAAAGATGAGATCAGAAGCAAGACTGAAAAAGTGCTGCGCGTAGACATGCTGGACTCGCAGTTCTGGAATTACGTTTGGGGTGTGATGCAGTTGGATTTCGGGCCATCGCTCGATAAATCGCAGCGTGACCAGAACGTACAGGTCAGTGACGAAATCGCAGCTCGCCTGCCGGTTTCGATGCAGGTTGGCCTTTTCTCGGTAGTTTTGGGCTTTACGTTGGGCATTCCGCTCGGTGTTCTGGCAGCGGTCTATCACAACAGCCTCATTGACAATGTGGCGATGTTTTTCGCTGTCTTGGGGCAAGCTACCCCCGGCATTGTGCTGGCTCCCATCCTAATCATCGTTTTTGCGGTAGAGCTTGGATGGGTACCGGTCGCTGATCAAAAGAATGTATGGCGCGAAGGCCCAGAACTTTCGCTGTATTACCTGCAAATTCTGGCCCTGCCTGTTCTGACCCTAGGGACCGGCATGAGCGCGGGTATCGCCCGCCTGACACGCGCCAGCCTGCTCCAGGTGATGCACGAAGACTATGTACGTACAGCCCGCGCCAAAGGTCTGCGCGAGCGTGTGGTGATCTATGTCCATGCTCTCAAAAATGCCTTGATCCCGGTGGCGACCATCGTAGGTCCGCTGCTTGCTGGGGTGTTGACGGGTACGTTCGTCGTCGAATTGATCTTCGTCATTCCCGGTCTGGGTGGAGCCTTTGTTGACGGGGTAGCCGGGCGCGACTATACCATGATTATGGGTGTGACTATTCTGTACGCCATCTTCCTGATCATTGGCAATATCCTGGTAGATGTAATGTACACCTGGCTGGACCCGCGTATTCGCTTCGATTAGGCTGTGTCTGGGCTTGTTTTATCTGAACCAATCTGCGGGGGCGCTCAACAGGCGCCTCCGCTTATTTTCAAGCGAGGGATGCCGGTGATAGAGCGTAGGTTGTGGAATTAACGCAGGTGGCTAAAATGGAGGCAGGCAAAGACTACGGTTATCCATCATTCCTGACCACAGCAAGAGCTGCAAACGGAGCAAGACGTTTATGTTCTTTGGCAGAATTGATGTCTATTGGCCCGACGGCCCCATCGAAAGTTACCGGCTCAACAAAGCCTCGGTCGCCATCGGGCGCTCAACCGGCAATGACATTGTACTCGATACCACAGCGATATCGCGTTACCATGTCAAGCTGATTTTTCAGAACCAGCAGGCGTTACTCGAAGACCTGGAGTCGGTCAACGGTACCTATGTAGAAAATGTCCGCCTGCTCCCACATGAACCGTATGGATTGCGCGGCGGCGAAGAGGTGCAGATCGGGGATATTCTGCTGATCTACCACCCGCCTACCGGGGTCGAAACCACGACCAGCACCGAAGCTATCGAGTCGACTCAACGTATCACCCTGGCCCAAACTACCTATAAAGTTGAGCTTGAAGGCCCTGATATGGCAGTAGCCCCTGGCGCACATGGACAGGCTGCGCTCAAGATCGAAAATACTGGCAGTGATGTCGATCAGTATCGGATCGAGATCGAGGGTCTGCCCAAAGGTTGGGCGCGGGTGGATCATACTGAAATCGAGATTGATCCCGGCGAACAGCACCAGGCGATTATCAGCTTTAAACCGCTGCGGCGCAGCGAGACCAAGCCCGGCGAATATCCGCTCACGGTGCGTGTTCGATCTAAATCGCATCCTAATGAGGCCATAGAACTGCCGACTGTGCTGCATATTTTATCTTTCAGCGGTTTCGGTATGGCGCTAAACAACCTGCACACCGGCAGCGGCGGGCATTTTACGCTCTATCTGCATAACCAGGGTAACGCCTCCCTGCCGATCGGCATACAAGGGAATGACTCCGGCCAAGAATTGGTTTTTGATCTGCCGCACAACCCACTGCCGTTAGGCCCAGGAGAGCGCCGCACGATCACCGGTTCGGTACGACTCCGGCGGCGGCGATGGTTCGGTGTCGAACACGAACACGAATTTGCGCTGGTGGCACGAGCGCAGGACCCGTCCGGCTTCATGGCTTCTGTGCCGGGTATTTATGCTGAAAAAGGGCTGCTGCCCGGTTGGCTGCCGGTATTGATTGTTCCGGCGCTGGCCTTGTTGGTACTGCTTTTTGTCGGCGCGATCCTGTTGGCGCTGAGCGCGGGAAATGACGAGAACCCCAACACGCAGCCTCCGGTGATCAACGGTTTTGCAGCTTCAATTCCTGTCGTGGCTATCGGCGAAACTGCCATTATCAACTGGCAGATTACCTATGCGGATGCGCTCGAAGTGGTAGTAGATCGCGCTGGGGTACAGCAGCGGCATACCATCGATGCAACTCAGACGACTTTCCCGCTGGTCTTCGACCAGACCGGCCATTATACCGTCACCCTTGAAGCGCATCATAAGGACGCCGTCAGCACCGCCGAATTAACGCTGGATGTTCAACCGCTGGCAACGTTCGATCTGCAAATTCTGAATGGGTTGGAACTGGTACGAAATGTTCAAAGTGATGTGCGCATGATTTGGAATGTCACCGGGGCAAACACCCTGGAAGGGGCCTATCATCTCTGGTTTGAACGATCAGACCAGACGGCTCCCCTGTTACCCGCGCCGCTGCCCCAGGCCGGTCAGCAAGATTTCCAGATCGTGGTTGAAGAAGGTCAAACCGAATGGTTAGTCACGCTCTATGCGCAAGGACAAGATGGGTTGATCGCCAGCCAGACAAAGAAATTCACCCCCGTTTATCCGATCTGCGAACTTCGGGCCGAAAAAACCCTGGTTCGTGAAGGGCCAGACGAACGTTATATGGCTATTCTGCCGCCGCAGCCGCCCGATGGATCACCCGATGGGACGCTGTCCTATTCACCCTTAGCGCGTGATCCCAGCGGCCAGTGGCTAAAAATCAGTGTCAGCATTGGCGAAAAACCCGGTTGGGTGAAGCTTGACGATTTTGAATGCACCAACTTTGATCCGGCGCGTCTGATCGTCACCAGCGATTATCCCCCTCTGCCGCAGACGACGCCCCTCCCAACAACCAGCCCGGAGTCTACTCAGCCGCCTACGCCAGCCGCTTCTACTCCAACTCCACGCAGCAATATCCCACTGCAATGGCTCGGAGTGTGAGAAAAAAGAGCACTTTTTGCGTACAATAATTTCAGGGCAAAAGATCGAAACACATCTCATATCGTCGTGATGGAACCCGCACGCTTGAAATAACGTCTGGTGTGCAGGCCAAACAGGAACCCGGTGGAAAATCTAGTGAAACGCCAGTTTGTCACCCTGACCATTTTCTTGACCCTGGCTCTACCTCTGTTGGTGGCTTTTGTCCCGCCGCGCCAGAGCGGAACCGACATTCAACTTTCGACCAGCGTGGGCTATGGCGGGTATTACCGTCAGGGTCAGTGGATTCCTGTTCGTATCACCATCAGCAATACGGGCGACGAAGACCTGGATGGTTATATCCGTGTGCGCACCGGGGCAGTCGGCGGCCTGGAAGAGACGGTCTACCGCACACCGATTGATCTGCCGCGCGGCAGCCGCAAGCAGGTATTTTTGTATATCTCGCTGGAAAATTTCGACTCGAATCTTGAAGTCGAAGTCGTAGATCGTGACAGCAGTTTGATCAAACGAGAACCGGCTTCTCTACAAATGGCGCAGGCCACCGACATCTTGTACGCCGTTGTCACCGAATCGATCTATGGAGCCGTAGACCTGGCGGCGTTGTGGCCCGGAGTCGGGCAAGCCTACCAGACCAACTGGCAGATCGATGATATTCCCCCGCTGGCCGAGGCCCTGGCCGGGCTGGATGTCCTGATGTTTCATGACGCCGATACCGGGTCACTGAACACCGAACAGACTACCGCGATCACCCGCTGGGTGTTGGAAGGCGGGCATTTGATCGTGACAGGCGGAGACGCCTGGCAGCGTACCAGCGGCGGTTTGCAGGCGCTTCTGCCGGTTTCACTACAAGGCACGGTTCCATTAGATTCCCTGCTTCCTCTGGCCGATTATTTGGGACTGCCCGGTGAATTGTTGAACGAAGAAACCACCGCCGCTAACAGCAGCCTGATCGCGACAGCCTATACACTGGTCTCTGCGGGTGATGTTCCGTTAATCGTGCGCCATGCTTTTGGATCGGGGACGGTTGACTTTTTGGCGATAGATCCCCACGCCGAACCGTTCAGATCGTGGGGAGAAAAAGAACGTCTGTGGTATACCCTGATCGCTTCGGTAGGGCAGAAACCTAGTTGGGGCAGAGGGTTTAGCAACTGGGAAACCGCCCGCGATGCGACCATGACCACTTCAAGCACGGTCCTGCCAACTCTGTTGCAGTTGTGCGGCTTCCTGCTGCTGTATATTGTGTTGATCGGCCCGATTAATTATTTGCTGCTCAAAAGAATCAACCGGCGCGAATGGGCGTGGTTCACTATTCCGGTGCTGATTATCTTGTTCAGTGTGTTGGCCTACCGGGTAGGTTTTAATCTGCGTGGGAATGAGCCAATTGTTAATCGGCTTTCCGTTGTGCGCGTCTGGGCCGACAGTGAGCAGGCGCAGGTTGTGAGTCTGGTAGGGGTACAATCGCCGCGCCGCACATCCTACGATGTTGCCGCTGAACCAGGATATACGCTGCGCACCCTGCCCGAAACGGGGATCGGTCTGAACGTGCCGGTGACCGTCAGCGAAGGAACGCGCTACCGGGCTGAAGATGTATTGATTGATGCGGGTATGGTCGGGAGTTTTATCGTCAGCGGCTATACTGCCGCGCCGGAGCTTGAGGCTTCGGCCACCTGGCATCTCAGCGACAAAGCCCCGCGTTTGTTGGGCAGCATCACCAATACCACCGGATTCCGGCTGCAAGAGGCTGTGCTGCTGGTCAAAGGCGAGGCGCGTGAACTGGGAACACTCGAACCCGACCAAACGCGCAGTTTTGACATCACCCTTGGGCCTCAAGACCCCGGCCCGCTGAGCTTAGGGAGTTCGGCGTATCGTTATGCCCCCAATGCGTACAGCACCTGGGGTTATTCCGCTTATATCCCCG
>JACRBK010000254.1 GCA_016234525.1 Chloroflexota bacterium | reverse complement strand
TGGGAAGAGTTCGGCTTGTGGGCCAAGAATATCTATGAAGCGACAGGCGAAGCAAAAGTCGGTTTGCCGGTAGCCGGCCTGTTCCACCGTTTCCTTCAGGGTTATATGTTCCCGTCGTTCACGGGCGGCATGGTCACGGGTTTTAAAAGCCCCGCCGCCGCCGCGATGTTCGAGTGGATGCGCGATGACCTGTGGCCGTACATCCACCCGCAGTCGGTCGCCTATGAATTTATGCAGGAGCCGCTGCTGTCGGGCGAAGTCTGGGTGGCGTTTGACCACACTGCCCGCCTGATCAATGCCTTCAACGAAAAACCGGATGAATTTGTCGGGTTCCCGGCTCCGGCTGGCCCGGTGGGACGCGGCTTTATGCCGGTCGTCGTCGGCCTGAGTATCCCCTTCACCTCACCTAATCCTGACGGCGCGGAAGCCCTCCTGAAATATTTGCTTATGCCCGAAACGCAGCAGCGTATTTTGCAGGATTTGGCGTTCTTCCCGGTCGTGGGCGGTGTGGATGTCAGCAATCTCCCAGCGGGTGTAGCTATCGAAGCGGCCGCCGTAGCGGCACAGGCCAATTCGATGGACGCTCTGCCCGCGCTGCTGCCGGTAGGGCTGGGGGATCGCGGGGGTGAAATTAACCAACTCTATCGCAACGCCTTCACCCGGATCGTGCTGGATGGCGAAGACATTCAGACCGTGCTGGATGAAGAAGGCGCGAGTTTGCAAAAACTGTTGGACGAAACCGGCGCGGCCTGCTGGCCGCCGGATGCGCCCAGCGAAGGGGCCTGCCAGCTTCAATAGGCGGGCGGCAAACGTGTGATAGACAACAGGGGGAAGAGAGCGGGGCTTTCTTCCCCCTGTTCATAACAGAAAGGCGCACGACATGAAAAGATTCAGAATGAATCTGGCCCCCTATCTGCTTATCTTGCCATCTTTCATTTTTCTGGCCGTCTTTTTTGCGTGGCCAATGGCACGCTCGCTGCAACTGGCGATCACACGCGACAGCCAGATTTTGCCTGTGCTGGCCGAACCTGATACCGACTCCCGCACGGTGGGGCGGCTCGAAATGCAGATCGAAGTCGCGGTGACGGATCGGATCAAACAAGATGAACTGCTGCCCAATGGGCGCACGCGGCCTGTTTATTGGTTCAAAATCGCAGGGAAAACCGAGAGCGGCAGCGAGATCGAAGGCTGGGTTCACCAAAAAAACCTGTTTATCAAGTCGCGCACAGAGTCAGAAACAGCGCGCGTAGTCGGCGGTGAAGGCGAGAAAGAATGGACACTCGATTATATTGACCGCATGATCCACGATTACCGCTTTCAAGAGGCACTAAAAACCACGCTGATCTTGCTGGTGGCGATTCTGCCGGTTCAGTTTGTGCTGGCGATCATTATGGCGCTGGTGCTGCAAGCGCAGTTACGCGGCAACACCCTCTTTTTATACATTTATGCGATCCCGCTGGGCATTTCAGACCTGGCTGCCGGGTTGGTCTGGGTATCGATCTTCACCCAGCGCGGCTTTTTGAATACTTTTTTGCAGCAGATTGGGCTGATCGACGCGCCCTATATTTTCCTTTCGAACGAACATAAATCATGGATGATCATGGCGATTGTCCTGGCTGAAATCTGGCGCGCGACATCGATTGTTATGGTGATCGTGGTATCGGGCTTGCAGGCGATCCCGCGTGAATACCTGGAAGCGGGCGAACTGTTCGGCGCGAGCCTGTGGCAGCGGCTGCGTCATATCATCCTGCCGCTGCTCAAACCCAGCCTGCAAGTGGCGCTGATCTTACGCACGATTCTGGCATTTCAGGTATTCGCTGTTGTGGTCGCCATCACGGGCGG
Organism: Chloroflexota bacterium; assembly: GCA_016234525.1. GTDB lineage: Bacteria > Chloroflexota > Anaerolineae > Aggregatilineales > Aggregatilineaceae > JACRBK01. Next base: position 779 of record JACRBK010000254.1, on the reverse strand, counting down.
GCAGGTGCTGACCGTGTTGGCCTATGAAACGTATCGTTGGTATGACCCCGGCGACAACGGATTCAACAATCCGAACATGGCCTCCGCCTATGCCGGGTTTATCACGCTGGTCTCGTTGGGTTTTGCCCTGTTCTACCTGCGCACCGTCCGCACCCAAGAGGAGGCCGCCCGCGAATGAACGAGAAAGAAAAACGAGTGATTGATTCTGTGCAGCGGCGCGCCATCCGCAAGCGCCAGTTACGGCGGGAAGGTGTTTATGCGCTGGCGATTTTGATCGCGCTGTGGATCCTGCTGCCGATCTGGCTGATCGGGACGATGGCGTTTAGCACTCGCGACGATGTTTATGGGTATCCCAAACAGATCGCGCCGGTTCCGTTTTCCACCGACACGATGGGATTTTTCGTGGATCAGGAAGGGATTCTCGCGGCAACACGCAACAGCATCTATGTGGCGATCCTTACCCTGGTGCTGTCGACGGCGATTGCGACCCCAGCGGGTTATGCCATCTCGCGCTATTTTTTTCCGGGGCGCGATGCCTTCCGGCTGAGCGTATTAGCGGTGCGCGCCTTCCCGATTGTGATTCTGGCCGTGCCGCTGGCGGTGACCTTTATCGAGTGGGGCATGTATGACCGGGTGTACAGCGTGGCGCTGATGCACACGGCGCTCACTCTGCCGACGACCATTCTCGTCGTATCGAGCGTATTCGCCAGCATCCCGCGCGAATTTGAAGAAGCGGCCCAGATTTTCGGCTGCAACGCGCTTCAGGCGTTTATGCGCGT
>JACRBK010000245.1 GCA_016234525.1 Chloroflexota bacterium | reverse complement strand
CGTATACGCCGCTTCGTCATCGGCTTATGGTGATGCAGACTCGGAATACAAATCCGAGGATATGCCTACCAATCCTCTATCACCTTATGCGGTCGCCAAGCTGGCTGCCGAGCAGTACTGCAAAGCGTTCACCAATGTGTATGGGCTGGAAACCGTCGCCGTGCGTTATTTTAACGTTTTCGGCCCGCGCCAGGACCCGCTCTCGGCCTATGCAGCCGTAATTCCCAGGTTCATTACGGCGATGCTCAACGGTCAGCAGCCCTCGGTGGAGGGTGACGGCCTGCAATCACGCGATTTTACCTATATCACCAATGTAGTACACGGTACACTGCTGGCCTGTTATACGCCAGACATCGCCGGAGAAACGTTCAATATCGCGTGCGGCGGGCGAATCAGCCTGCTTGAGGTGATCGCTCTGTTGAATAAGATGATGGGTAAACAAATTCAGCCCATCTTTGTTGCTCCCCGGCCCGGCGATGTGCGCCATTCGCGCGCATCAATTGAAAAAGCCGGGCAGCGGATGGGTTACGAACCCATCGTTTCGTTTGAAGAAGGGTTAGCCCGCACCCTGGAATGGTACAAAGCGGCGCTGCCTGTTTAACACCACCCATGCCTATTCACCGGATCGTCCATCTTTCCAAAATGACCGGCACTGCCGGGTCTGAGGGACATTTACTCACCCTGTTGGACGGACTGCGCCAGCGAGAGATGGACGCCCAACTCTGGATTCTGGTCGAGCCGGATAACCCCGTCCAGGAGTATGTTGATCGTGCCAGTGCACTCGGTATTCCGGTGCAGCGGTTAGAAATCCGCCGCGATCTTGATCCTAGGTTGTGGCGGCAGCTCATAAAACGCTTCCGTGACGAACAGCCCGATGTCGTCCATACCCATTTGCTGCACGCCGATCTACATGGCATTCCGGCGGCGCATTGGGCGGGCGTGCCAACAATTGTCAGTTCACGCCACAACGACGACAAATTCCGGCGCGCGCTCCCCATGCGTCTGCTCAACCGCTGGTTGTGGCGGCAGACCAATGGCGGGATCGCCATCTCAGAAGCGATCCGGCAGTTCTGCATTCAGGTTGAAGGGGCGCGTCCCGAACGTATTCACACCGTACACTACGGTCTTGATCCTGCACTGGTGACGACCCCAGCCGACGCACGCCAATCGCTGCTAGACACGCTCCACCTGCCCGCTGAGACATTGATCGCCGGTTCTGTCTGCCGCCTGATCGAACAAAAAGGGCTGCGATTTGCGCTGGAAGGTTTCGCGCAAATCGCCCCGCAGGTTCCTCAGGCGCATTACATCATCGCAGGAGACGGCGCACTGCGCTCTGAACTCGAAGATCAGGCAAGCGCGCTTCACCTGGAAAGCCGCGTTCATTTCCTGGGCTGGCGCAGCGATGCGCACGCTATTATGGCTGGGCTGGATGTACTGCTCGCACCGTCGTTGTGGGAAGGCTTCGGGTTGGTATTTCTCGAAGCGATGGCGCTGCACGTACCGATCATCAGCACGCGGGTGAGCGCGATCCCCGAAGTGGTGGTCGACGGCGAAACGGGCTGGCTGATCGCTCCCCAAGACACACCCGCCACCGCGGCTGCCCTGCTCGATGCGCTGACACATCCTGACTCCCGGCGCGCGCGCGGTTTAGCAGGATACGAGCGGCTGCAAGCTCATTTTACCGTTCGTGCTATGATTGAACGCACGCTGGCAATTTACCGGGCATTGGAGACTCATTCTTAAATGTGTGGGTTGTGCGGCATTTTAAATCTGGATGGTTCCCCGGCAGATCGCGAGATTTTGCACGCGATGAACGACACCTTGATTCATCGTGGGCCAGATCAAGGCGCAGAGGTCTTGATCTGGCAGTGTGGATTGGCGAACCGGCGGCTGGCGATCCTTGATCTTTCACCAGATGCCGCGCTGCCGATGCGCAGCACCGATGGACACATTACCCTGGCTTACAACGGCGAAATCTACAACTATCCTGAACTACGCCGGACACTCGAAGCTGACGGCTATATTTTCCGCACGGGCGCAGACACCGAAGCCGTGATCGCGCTTTATCAGCGTTATGGCGTGAACTTTTTGGATCATCTGCGGGGCATGTTCGGTCTGGCCTTGTGGGACGATCAGCGGCAAATGCTGCTGTTGGCGCGGGATCGGCTGGGCAAAAAACCGCTCTACTACTACAAAAACAACCACCGCCTGATCTTCGGTTCGGAGATCAAAGCCCTGCTGCGACATCCTGATGTGCCACGTGTGCCTGCCCGCAGCCTGACCCCGCTGGTGCTGGCCTATGGTTATGTTCCGGCCCCGCTGACCTTTTTTGAAGATATTCGAATGCTGCCACCGGGCCATGTCCTCACCTGTCGTAATGGGATCATCACGACCCGCGCCTATTGGACTCCACCCTCCGCCGCCGGAGCCGAACCCGACGCCAGCGAAGAAGATTATCTTGAAGAACTGCGCGCCACACTCGAAGAAGCGGTCCGATTGCGCCTGTTGAGTGATGTACCGCTGGGTGCTTTTCTCAGCGGCGGGCTGGACAGCAGCTTGATCGTCGCTTATATGGCCCGGCATACAGCAGGGCGCGTCAAAACATTCTCTATTGGATTTACGGGCGAAGAATCGTTCGACGAAACTGCCTATGCGCGCCGTGTGGCCGATCTGTTTGATACCGACCATCACGAATTTATTGTCGAGCCAGACGCGATTGATCTGCTGCCGTTTCTGGTCTGGCATCACGACCAGCCTTTCGCCGACTCGTCAGCTATTCCCACCTATTTGGTCAGCCAATACACGCGCGAGCATGTGACAGTAGCGCTGACCGGTGACGGCAGTGACGAACTTTTTGCCGGGTACGAACGGTTTTATGCGGCGAATCTGGCCGAAGATTACCGGCGTTTGCCGGGGTTTGTCCGCCAGGGTATGAAAACCGTGACTGATCTGCTGCCCGAAGCTACCTCCTATCGGGGGATAGCACAGCGAGCGCGGCGATTCGTCAGTGGGGGAACCCTGCCCCCGGCAGAAGCTTATTTTTCGTGGGTGCGCCTGTTCGATGATGAACAGATCGAAATGTTATGTGTCGATGAGATGGAAGATTCGCCCAGCGCGCACTTCCAGTCGGTCTTTGATCTTCATGCCGTCGATCAGCGGCGCGACCTGACGGCGCAGCTTCTCGATGTGAACCTGACTACCTATCTGCCAGACGATCTCCTGATTAAAATGGACCGCAGCAGTATGGCTGCATCTTTAGAGGCGCGCGCGCCATTTCTCGATCATAAACTATTAGAACTGGCGGCCTGCATTCCGTCCAACCTCAAGCTCAACGGCAAGACGACCAAACATATCCTCAAACAAGCCGCGACAGGGGTTCTGCCTGATGAAATTATCCATCGCCCCAAACACGGTTTTGGTGTGCCCGTAGGGCGCTGGTTCCGTGATAACCTGGAGACATATACTCGCGATCTGCTGCTCGATCCTCAGGCATTGGGGCGTGGTTATTTTCATGAGGGCGTAGTCCGGCAGTTATTGGACGAACATTCCAGCGGCAAACGAAATCACGGCCAGCGTATCTGGACCCTGCTTACTTTTGAGTGGTGGCACCGGTTGTTTATCGATCCCTCCACCCCGGCGGCACCCTGAAAGATCAAGGCATGAAACCCTCCTGCCCGATCCGCATTATGCGCATCATTGCCCGTTTGAATGTCGGCGGACCAGCGATCCATGTAACGCTGCTCACCGAGCGCCTTGGCCCCCCTGACTTTGAAAGCACGCTGGTGTGTGGGAACATCGGGCCGGACGAAGGCGATATGGCTTATCTGGCCGAAGCACGCGGCATCCAGCCCGTGTATATCCCCGAACTGGGACGCGAACTTTCCCCCCTGCGTGATCTTAAAACACTGTTCAAACTCTGGCGGCTGATGCGGCGGCTGCGCCCGGATGTGGTGCATACCCACACCGCTAAAGCCGGGTTTGTGGGCCGCCTTGCGGCATGGCTCGCCGGTGTGCCGGTGCGCGTGCATACCTTTCATGGGCATGTATTTCACGGCTATTTCAGCCCAACCAAGACACGCCTGTTCCTCTGGTTAGAGCGATTCAATGCCCGAATCAGCAGCAGCCTGATCACGATCAGCCCCCGGCTGCGCGATGAACTGGTGCAAGATTATGCCATCGCGCCACTAGAAAAGTTCAGCGTAGTACCCCTGGGGTTAGAATTAGCTCCCTTTGCCGAAATGGCGCGCCACCAGGGTGATTTTCGCGCCCGGTTTAACCTGCCTGCGGATGCGCCGCTGGTGGGGATCATTGGGCGGCTGGTTCCGGTGAAAAATCACGAACTGTTCCTAAATATGGCGGCGCGAGTCAGGCAGGCGATCCCCAGCGCGCATTTTGTGATCGTCGGCGATGGTGAAACGCGCGCTGCCGTCGAAGCCCAGGTAAGCGCCCTGGGGCTGGAAAACGCGGTTACGTTCACTGGCTGGCAGGCGGATGTCAAACCGGCTTACAGCGCTCTGGACGTGCTGGTAATCTCATCGCGCAACGAGGGTACCCCCGTCTCGATCATTGAAGCGCTGGCGGCGGGTGTGCCGGTGGTTTCGACGGCAGTCGGTGGCGTACCGGACCTGCTGCGCGGCGGAGCCTTTGGGCGGCTGGTCCCGCCTGATGATCCTGACGCGCTGGCCGCTGCGGTGATCGCCACACTCGCCGATTCTCCCACCGATCAGAAAAACATCCGGCAGGCGATCACCGCTGAATACGACATCAGCCGGTTAGCCGCCGATCTCGCTCAGCTTTATCGCAGCCTGTTAGCCACAAAGGCAGGCAAACCCCGTCTATGATCGAAACAACGTCTTCCCCCTGGCGACAACGTGCATTAGGTGTAGGACTGGTGGTTTTTCTGATCGCCGTTTATTTCGTCACCTTTAACGGTTATGCCATCAGCCGCGACGAGTGGTTTTTGTTCGACGCTGTCGAAAGTATGGCGCGCGAGGGAGACTTTGCTCAAAACTACGAGTTTGACGCTTTTCCACCCACTTCTATCAAAACAGCCCGCCCCTCTGCGGCGGATACCGAACCGATGCAGCCGGTGTTGGCCGCCCCGCTGTTCATAATCGCGGAAAAGCTGCCGGGCATTGGTCTGGCTCACACGGTATGGTTGTTTAATGTGTTGATCACGGCGCTGACGGCAGGCATCCTCTACTTTTATGGGCTGGGGTCGGGTTACCGCTCCGGGGCTGCGTTGGGAGTAGGGCTGATCTTCGGGCTGGGAACCATCGCCTGGCCGTACAGCCGGACCTTTTTTCGTGAGCCGTTATTCACTGCCCTGGCTCTGCTGAGCGCCTATTTGATCATGCGCATCCGGCAAACATTGAGCGCCGGAAAAAGTCCGCTGCTCTTTCTGCCGTTTTTCGTGCTGGCATTTGTCGGGGCGCTGCTTTCAAAAGAAGCCACCCTGCTGCTGCTGCCTGCCCTGATGATCGAAGCGCTGCCCTCGCGCCTGAGCCAAATT
>JACRBK010000244.1 GCA_016234525.1 Chloroflexota bacterium | reverse complement strand
TAATGGGGGAGTATCTCAAAATCAACCGCTATGCTTTCCTGATTTTCCGCAAATCCTCCCCGATTCCTATCTTTCGGTAGGTGATTCTTCCCTCAGCGAGCCGTATACTATGGATGTAATGAATGAACAAGGCAGTGTGAGGAGAAAAATACCATGTTTGCACCGATGACCCCCATGACCGAGCGTGTCCGCATCAGCAATGAACGCCAGTTGAACGAAGCGCACGTGGCATCCTACCATCTGCCCACGCAGCATCTGCTGACCGCGCTCATGCAGAAATTGACCGTCCGCCGTCCAGTGATGGAGCGTCCTACTGCTCCTGTTCTAGGGCAGCCGTCAGTCAAGCGGGCGTAAGCGCCGGCACAAACTTCATATCAACATCAGGCCGGGCGAGAACGCCCGGTTTTGTTTGATCCCTTCGACCTGAATTTGTGCTACGCTGTAAGTAACGACATAGTGTGATCTACCTGGCTCAAAACGAGAGAAGGGAAAAGCTCATGACTGAAAAACAGCTTACCTATGGTCTGATCGTGGTCGGTGTTGTATTGGTGCTTGCGTCGCTTCTGGTTGATGCGGTTGGCATTGGCACAGATGGATTCGGCGTCGGTCAGATTGTCGGGCTGATTTTAGGCATCATACTGGCGGGGGTGGGGGGGTACAGGGGCTTCATGCGCCCAAAACCTACTCTGTAGCTAACCCATAAGTAACAGTAACCGGGTCACAAGCGCCCGGTTTTTTATACCAACTGCTGGAGCAACCGCCCCCAATCGTATTGCGCCTGCAAAGAGGCGCATCCCCGTCAAAATCGGCAGTTATGTCGTTGGCACTGGGATTATGTTTAGTGCGGCTGTTGCATCCTACTAAGAACCATTCTCCGTCATTCATTTTTAGGAGGGTAAGTCATGGAAATTGCGATAATGCTTGAAGGGCAGAACGGGTTGAACTGGTCTAACTGGCAGCGTTTCGCCCGCGTCGTAGAAGACTTGGGATTCGCTGGGCTGTATCGTTCCGATCATTTCACCAATGCCGAACCGCCCAACCAGGATTCGCTAGAACTGTGGGTTGCTCTGACCTGGCTGGCAAGCCACACGCAGCGGATCGAGTTCGGGCCGTTAGTCTCGCCGGTTTCGTTTCGCCACCCGGCCATGCTGGTCCGTATGGCAAGCGCGGTGGATGATCTTTCCGGCGGACGGCTGACTTTTGGGGTAGGGGCGGGATGGCAGGACCGCGAACACCAGATGTACAGCTTTGACCTGTTGGGGATAGATGATCGTTTCGCCCGTTTCGAAGAGGCGCTTCAGATCATGCACCGCCTGCTCAAACAAGCTGATCCGGTCACATTTGAAGGGGAATATTACCAGTTTCACGAGGCCGTGCTGCTGCCGCGCCCCCAACGACCCGGCGGCCCACCGATCCTGATCGGCGGCAAAGGCCCCAAACGCACGTTGCCATTAGTGGCACGCTACGCCGACGAATGGAACGGTGTCTTCATGAAACCAACCCATTACGCCGAACTGAACACGCAGCTTGATACCCTGCTGCACCAGCATAACCGCCCCCCGAACTCGGTGCGCCGCTCGCTGATGACCGGCTTAGCCTTTGGCCGCGATGATGCCGAAGCACGCCGCCGCCTGAGTTATTACGGGGCCAGCGATCCTGCTGAACTGCTGCCCCGTGGGATCATTTTTGGCACGGCGAGCGCTGTTCAGGACCAGCTTGGCGCATTCGCAGAGGCGGGCGTACAGCGCATTATGTTGCAGTGGCTCGATCTGGACGACATAGACGGTTTAGAGGCGTTAGCGCAAACGGTGTTGTAGGTCCGATCTTGACGTACCCTCTCTTTTTTATGCTTCACGGAGAAAAGAGGTCGGGAGGATAGAGGGTAGTCTACCCTATCCTCCCTAATGGAATGGAGACAGACAGTCTATTCTGCCGGATTCATGACGCAGTTTATGAATTGGGTAGTGGTTATTTCCTCGCAAAGATCAGTTTTGGGACATTACGGGCCCAGCTGTTATTTGTAGAGTTTCGTCGGCAAAGGATTACGCTCAGTGAACCCACGTTGGTGCCAGTAGGGATAAATGGTGTCGGTTTCGCTAACGGCGTCCAATCGCGCCACTTGCTCAGCGCTCAAATTCCACCCAACGGCCCCCAGGTTCTCGTTCAACTGTTTCTCGTCGCGTGCGCCAATAATCACGCTGGTGACTGTTGGCCGTTGCAACAGCCAGTTGAGTGAGACTTGCGCCACAGTCTTGCCTGTTTCGGCACTGATAGCATCCAGCACATCCACCACACTGTAGAGCCATGCTTCAGGAATGGCTGGTCCTTCACCGGCACCTTGTCCGACGCGACTTCCTGCCGGGATGGGCTGGTTGCGCCGGAATTTCCCGCTGAGCCGGCCCTGCGACAGCGGACCCCAAACGAGTGTGCTGACCTTTTGATCGAGCGCCAGCGGCATCAAATCCCATTCATACTCTCGTCTGAGTAATGAGTAATGGGCTTGATGAGCCATATAACGTGTCCAACCATACTTTTCAGAAATGGCGAGTGATTTCATTAAGTGCCACCCGGAGAAGTTGGAGCAGGCGATGTAGCGCACTTTGCCACTTTGCACCAGCGTATCCAGTGTCCGCAGCGTTTCCTCGACTGAAGTCTGTGCATCGAATCCATGAATAGTATAGATATCGATGTAATCGGTGTTGAGGCGACGCAGGCTGGCCTCGCACGAGCGCAGGAGGTGAAAGCGTGAAGTCCCCACATCGTTCGGCTCATCACTCATGCGGAAGGTGGCTTTCGTAGAAATCAGCAGCTTGTCACGCCGCCCGCTGATGGTTTTGCCGAGGATTTCTTCCGCCTGTCCTGTCGAATAAACATCTGCCGTATCAAACAGCTTGGCACCCGCCTCTAAACAAATGTCCACCAAACGGCTCGCCTGCGCGACATCGCTGTTACCCCATTTGCCGAAGAAGGGATGATTGCCGCCAAACGTCCCTGTCCCAAAACTAAGGGCGGGTACGCTAAAACCTGAACCGCCGAGTAATCTGTATTCCATGTTCATTTCCCCTTGTTAGGCCACGTTAAACACTTAACTGAGTTTACTACAGGTGCGCTGCATCGGGCACTGCTGGCCTAAAGTGTGGATAGATCCAACCAAGAGCTATACGACCTACAACCTTGACGAAACGCACGCTGTCTCTTTTATCTAGCCGTCGCGCGCTAGGGTAGGATTGGTTTCGACCCCTTCAAGCTAGCCTACATGAACCTGTACCTTAAAATCCCCCCGATGTACTACTTGCATTATCAAAAAAAGGATGATAGCCTGTATGTACATATGAAAGCTGTGCATACAGGTTGGTACCTGCCACCATAACCACCTCAGGATTGATTTTATGAATAACTCCCGCGAAAACAATGTAAGCGATATCCAACTTCATGAAGAGAGTCTTTATTCGTTACATGTTC
>JACRBK010000230.1 GCA_016234525.1 Chloroflexota bacterium | reverse complement strand
TTCCGGCGGCGGTGGGATTGATCTTGATCGGCAGACCGTTGATCAGCCTGTTGGAGCGCGGCGCGTTTGATGCGGATGACAGCGCCCTGGTCTATGGCGCACTGCAATTTTTCGCCTTTGGGTTGATCTTCCAAAGTTTGCATGAAGTGATCGCGCGCAGTTTTTATGCGGATCGAGACACACTGACTCCGCTGTGGGCGGCGCTGATCGCGGCAGTGGCGAATGTGATCATCGTAGGCGGGCTGTATCTGGCCTATACCTACCGTTTCGAGGACACCGTGCGGACCAGTTTTAACACCTGGGGCGAACAGTATGCCGCCGGGAGTTATGAAGCCGGGCTGACCACGCTCAACGGTGCGAGCGATTCGCACCGCGATCTCGCGTCCAGCCTGACGGGAGTCGGCGGGTTGGCCCTGGGTTATTCCACCGTTTTTTTAATCGAACTGGGACTGCTGCTCGTGCTGCTGCGGCGGCGCTGGCATGATATTGATGCGCGGCAGTTGGGCCAAACCACGCTGCGCACGGTGGCCGCATCGATCACTATGGGCGCAGCGGTGCTGCTGTTCGATGCCGTTTTAGGCGTGATGGGCTGGCACGAGGCGGGCTTTATCCTCACGGCACTGCGCGTGATGGGATTGGCGGGCGTGGGGGCGGTGTCGTTCGTCGCAGCAGGATTATTATTCCGGCTGAACGAACTCACCACGCTGTGGCGGCTCGTCGTGCGACGTAAGGCGCGTCCGGCTGTATAATGACATAAATAGCCTCACCCCCTACCCCCTCTCCAACCAAGTTGGAGAGGGGACCACAGCCGACTGGGTTTTTGTAGGGGCGCCGCTTGCTGTTTTTCCCCTCTCCACCAGCGCAGCGCAGTGGGGAGGGGATCAAGGGGTGGGGCTAAGTTTGAATTAATTCTCGTTGAGGAGTAATCAGGTTGAAAATCTTTGTTCCGGGACGCATTTGTTTATTAGGCGAACATTCTGACTGGGCCGGGGGCTACCGCCGGATCAATGCCGATATCGAGCAGGGGTACGCGCTGATCGCAGGGACGAATCAGGGCATTTATGCCGATGTCGAGCCGCACCCTACCTCATTGGTGCTGACCTCCAAAACCCCAGACGGTCAGGCGCACGGCCCTTATGAAATCCCGATGGAGCCGAACGCCCTGCTCGAAGAAGCGCGGCGCGGCGGCTTTTGGAGTTATATGGCGGGGGTAGCCTATCAGGTTCTCACGCATTACCATGTGCGCGGGATGGTTATCAATAACTTAAAAACAGATCTTCCGGTGAAAAAAGGGCTGTCGTCCAGCGCGGCGATCAGCGTGCTGACGGCGCGGGCTTTCAACCGGATATACGATCTCAAGCTGACCACACGCGGCGAAATGGAGATCGCCTACCAGGGCGAGATCACCACGCCCTCGCGCTGTGGGCGCATGGATCAGGGCTGCGCGTTCGGCAACCGCCCGGTCTTGATGACCTTCGACGGGGAGCGGTTGGACACCAATGAACTGCGTGTGCGCCAGGAATTGTTTTTTGTGCTGGTCGATCTGCAAGCGCAAAAAGACACGATGGAAATTCTCGCCCGGCTGAACCGCAGTTTCCCCTTTGCCGAAAACGAGATCGAGGAAGGCGTGCAAAAACTGCTCGGCCCGATCAACAAACGCATCGTCCACCAGGCGGCGGGAGCGCTCGAAGCCGGGGATGCGGAAAAACTCGGCGCGCTGCTGGTCGAGGCGCAGCAGTTTTTTGATCGTTATGCTACGCCCGCCTGCCCCGAAGAATTGACCGCGCCCGTGCTGCATCGGGTCTTGAATTATGAGCCGCTCAAACCGCATATTTGGGGCGGCAAGGGAGTCGGATCGCAGGGGGACGGCACGGCGCAGTTCCTCGCGCGCAGCAAAGCCGATCAACAGGCGATTATCCAGATTATTGAGCGCGATCTGAACATGCCCTGCCTGGAACTGACGCTCAATCCTGCGCCCCAGGTGCGCAAAGCGGTGATCCCGGCGGCAGGGTTCGGCACGCGGCTGTTCCCCGCCTCAAAAGCGACCAAGAAGGAATTGTTCCCGATTGTGGATCGGGACGGCATTGCCAAACCTGCGATTCTGCTGATTGTCGAGGAGGCGCTCAACGCCGGTCTGGACGAAGTGATCATCGTGGTGCAGGAAGAAGATCGCGCCGAATTTGAGTCTTTTTTCAATGTGCAGGTCTCCATCGAGAATTACAATAAACTGCCGCGCCATTTTCAGGACTACGCCCGCCGTTTGTTGGACATCGGCCAGCGGGTGAAGTTCGCCATTCAGCGGCGGCAGGAAGGCCTGGGCCATGCCGTCTACTGCGCCCGCGAGTTGGTGGGCGACGAGCCGTTTTTCCTGATGTTGGGGGATCATCTCTACCGCTCAGATACCGAACGATCCTGCGCGCAGCAGTTGCTCGACGCCTTCAACCAGCACGGCGTAAGTGTGTTGGGACTGCGGCATACCGACGAGGATCAACTGGCGAACTTCGGCACAGCGACCGGCGTTTGGGTGGATGATGGACTGCTTAACATTACCGAATTCGCCGAAAAACCGACTGTGGACTATGCCCGCACGAATCTTCGCCTGTCCGGCCTGCCGGAAGGCCAATATCTGACTGTGTTCGGGCAGTACATCATCAAACCCCAGATTTTTGATTATCTTGACGAACACATGAAACACAACGTGCGCGAGCGCGGCGAATTTCAGCTCACCTCGGCGCTGGATCGTCTGCGCCAGGAGGATGGATTCCTGGGGCTGGTCGTGCAGGGCAAACGGTTTGACATTGGCCTGCCGCAGTTTTATCTGGAGACGCTGCGCACGTATTCGGAATAAAGCGGCCTCACCCCCTACCCCCTCTCCAACCGAGTTGGAGAGGGGACCGCAGCCGACCGGCGTTCGCGTAGGGGCGCGGCGCCGCGCCGCTGCGCCCAGTTTTTCCCCTCTCCATCAGCGCAGCGCAATGGGGAGGGGGTACAGGGGAGGGGCTAATAATTGGATACAGCTTGCCGCGCCCCTTTTATTACCCGTTTCACCGTTGGATCATATCAAGCGGCCCGGTGGAAATCCCCTTTGATTGGCGGCTGATCACCGCGCCCCTATCCGCTGACGATCCCGCCGCGCGCCCGCGTACAACACTCTGTTGTTCATCAAACACATCTGTCAGGCACATCAGGAGAACACACCGATGAACCGTTTAGCCGCCTTGCTGCTCATTTTTGCCCTTTATGCACTCAATACGACTGCCGCTGCGCAATCAACCGACGAACGCCAGCCCGGTGATACCCGCCTGGATGCGCATGGAATCGAACAGGTCTGGGTTCCGGCATGTTTTTTTATGATGGGGATCATCCAGGAACAGATTGATCAACTTCAAACCCAGGATCTGCCCGCCTGGGTCAGCCGCGCGCTGCCGAGCGAATCGCCCGCGCACGAAGTCTGCCTCACCGAGGGCTATTGGATCGACCGCACCGAAGTGACGAACGGCGCATGGCAGGCGTTTGTCGATGACGGCGGTTATACCACGCCGGACTATTGGTCGGAGGAAGGGTTGGTCTGGCTGAGCAAATTCCCCGCCGACTTTCTGCCGATGATCTGCCCACAGTCCTCCAAACTGGATCATCCGCGTGCGTGCATCACCTGGTACGAGGCCGAAGCCTATGCCCGTTGGCGCGGCGGCAGTCTGCCCACCGAAGCGCAGTGGGAATATGCGGCGCGCGGGCCGGAATCGCTGCTCTATCCTTGGGGTAATGAGTGGGATGCGGCGCTGGCCAACGTGATCGACAGCAAAGCAGCGGTGGCCGTCGGCAGTTATCCAGAAGGGGCCAGTTGGGTAGGTGCGCTGGATATGGCCGGAAACCTGATGGAATGGACGTTGGATTGGCTCGATACTGACTATTACGCCAGCAGCCCGCAGGATGACCCGGCTGGCCCCGCTGAGGGTCAGGTGAAGGTCGAGCGCGGCGGCTGGTGGGGCAGCAATGAATTTGTGGCGCGTTCGAGCTACCGTCATTTTGAAGACCCGCCCACCTATCAGGACGCCCATATCGGCGTGCGGATTGTTTCGCCTGCTGAGGCGAACTAGTCTCCTCCAATATCCTCCCCCCCCTTTCTCTGTGGTGCAGAGGGAGGGGGCAGGGGATAGAGGTAAATCTGTGAGGCGCAGCGATCTCGCGCCTCATCGCATTAAACTGAAACATCTCTGCGCTGGTGTCTTTCAGCAGTGAGAAGCCGCAGCGCCAGCCCTTTGATCCATCTGCCTACCGGGAGGCGCAGCAAGCGCAAAGCCGGTTGTTTAGCTAATTCCTGGTGGGCGCGGCGCACGTGTAGTTTTTCCAGACGCCGGATTTTGTCTTGATAATCGTCGTCGAGCGAACGAATTTCACCCCAAGTCATAGGTTGGTCTCCCATCACATTTCAGAATCCATGACGATATCTGCTCCTCACGGGGAGCAGACAGGCAAAAAGTCCTGTGCCGTGATCACAACGAGGCCCGCTTATAGCGGAAAGTTTCCTAATCCACTCGTGCCAGCAGCAGCAGGTATAAGCTTGGGAGAAATGAAAGTGGGATGGCGCCTAAACGAGAGCAGCAGGCATATCGCAGCAGGGTAGTTGAATTATTGGAACCATGATATACCTCCTTTGGGTCTGACGAAGAACAATGCGGGGCGCATTGTAAACTGCCGGGCAAGAGGTGTCAATGGTCGAGATGTGTTTGCCCTACGCCGCGCGCTGGTCGTCATGACCGCTCTTTTGTGTTTAACACAAGAACTTGCGTTCTATTATAACATTTGTTCTGATTCTTTTCAAGCCCCAGCTTCCTGGTTTCGCTGCCCTACAATCTGTGAGATACTGGGCAGTGACCTGTGGCCTGCGCCGGGCTGATTTCCCCCGGCCTATCTTTCAGGAGCGCGTCCCGGTTGGCTATCCTTCCTCCCATTTTCTCTGTCCCCGGCGCGCCTCCGATTCGGGTGGGGATCATCGGCTGTGGGCGTATGGGGCTGCGTTATATGGGGCGTTTATTAGATCAGCACGCCGCCGATACCACCATTCGCGCCGTGTGTGATATCTCGCCGGAGGCCTGCGCCGCCGCTGCCCATTTATTTACCGATCACGGAGTCGAGCCGCCCCCACAGCGCCTCGACTTTGTTTCATTTTTAGCCGATTTCGCCGGGGAACTGGACGCCGCGTTGATCCTGACCCCGCATGTGTATCATTTCGAGCAGGCCGCCGCGTGTCTGACCGCCGGGTTGGATGTGCTGCTCGAAAAGCCGATGGTGATGACCAGCGCCGAAGCCCGCCACCTGATCGCTCTGCGCGACCAGACGCACCGCCTGCTCGTGGTTGGCTTCCAGGGGGGACTCTCGCCGCAGGTTCGCGCCGCCGTCCGGCTGATCCGTTCGGGCGAGATCGGAACGCTGACCGGAATCAGCGCGACAATCTGGCAGAACTGGCGTGAAGCGACAGCGGGCAAATGGCGGCAGCAGCCAGATATTTCCGGCGGCGGCATGTTTTTTGACACCGGGGCGCACCTGCTCAACACGGTCTGCGATCTCGCCGGGGAGCCGTTCATCGAGATCAGCGCGTGGCTCGATCACCTGAATGCGCCCGTCGAGGTCAACAGCGCGATCCAGGGGCGGCTGGCATCCGGCGCGCTGGTGACGCTGCACAGTAACGGTTTTACCATTCCCCCAAAACAATCTGAGATTCTCGTTTTTGGCACAGAGGCGGTGCTGCGTACTGGCGCATGGGGCGAACGCCTCGATTTGTGGCGGCGCGGACGCACTCGCTTTCGTAAGGTCGCCGTTCCCGCGTCGTCTGGACCCTGGCAGGAGTTTTTGCGCATCCGGCGCGGCGAGATCGATAACCCTACGCCGCCGGAGATCGGCCTGCGCATGGCGCTGCTGTGGGACGCGATCCAGGCCTCGGCGGGGCAGGGCGGCACACCCGTGCGGGTGGGTGCGCCCTGAGTGTATGGGGAGATTCCAGTGACGGCTGACGGCTGAAAGCTCAAAAATGGCCTCACCCCCTACCCCCTCTCCAACTCGGTTGGAGAGGGGATCGCAGCCGGGCACTTTTGGGGTTTTGGCGGGGCCATTGATGGTTCCGCCCGTCGATAGCCGGGGTCTTCAGGCCCCGGCGGACGACTGAACAAGATTCGCATGGCGTCCCGTCGCTTTTTAATGAAGCTGGCGGCTAAAACCCACCGGTCTACGTGACAAATTTTTCACATCTCCGAACAAATGTGCTGTGCTATCCTCAACTTCCGCAAACCATTTTAGTTGATGCCTCTGGGCGAACCATCCGGTCTACCCTCAACATTGAAGTGCGTTTGTTTTGTAACAAAATTGAAACTAATCCACCCGGGTTCAGAACAACGTATAACTCTTTAGAGATCGCGAGTTACTGTAATGAGTTGGAAACTATGGAGGATTAAATGAAAAGCATCTCTGATCTACCCAAACGTCTTAGTGTTTTGACTCTCCTGGTTATGTTGCTCGCCATGGCTGTCCCAGTGGGTGCAGCGCCCGTTGAGCTGGTCCGCGCGCCGGAGGTCAACGTGCGAACCGGATTTACGAACGTGCCGGACAATACGGGCAGCGTGACGTTTAATGAAACGCATGTTGGCATTGCACCCGGCAAGGATTTCGTCGTCGAAAATTTGGGCCGGGCCAATCTGACGATTGCTAATGTGATGGTTCCCAACGGTTTCAGGGTGGAATACATCAGCAATACGACAATTGTACC
>JACRBK010000229.1 GCA_016234525.1 Chloroflexota bacterium | reverse complement strand
GATCCCGACGGTTATGCCGTAGCGCTGTGGGTCTTTCGGCAGGGGCAGGGGGCCGGATTAGGCACGAATACCCTGGCATCAGCAGATGCGCGTTATCTGCCGCTTAAAACGGGGCAAGGGGTGATCGGCGTGGTGGGGATCAAACCGGCGTTTGAAAACAGCGAATTCCTGAGTCCTGATCAGCAGCGGTTGTTAGAAGCGCTGCTCAGCCAGATCGCGCTGGCGATGGAGGCGGTTCAACTGGCGGACAAAGCACACCAGGCCCAACTGCTGCGCGAGACGGAAAAACTGCAAACGGCTCTGCTCAACTCAATTTCTCACAACCTGCGCACGCCGCTAGCGTCGATCACGGGGGCGTTAAGCAGCCTGCGTGATGATGCTCCTGTGTTGGATAATGAGGCACGCCTCGAACTTTTGAATATGGCCTGGGAAGAGGCCGAGCGCCTGAATCATCTCGTCGGTAATCTGCTCAATATGACCCGGCTCGAAGCGAAGGCTATGAAGCCCGCTTTAGAAGCGTGTGATGTCCAAGATCTGGTCGGGGTTACCTTGAACCAGATGGCAAACCGGCTGCGCCACCGCCAGTTCGTGATGGATGTGTCTGGCACGCTGCCGCCGGTGGCAGTTGATCTGGTGCTGGCCGCGCAGGCATTGGTCAACCTCGTGGATAACGCGGTGAAGTATTCGCCTGCCGATACCCCTATCGATATTCGCGCATATGCCGATGACGGTCAGGTAGTCATCGAGGTCAGTGATCGTGGCGCGGGGATTCCGTCAGAGGAATTTGAGCATATCTTCGACAAGTTTTACCGCGTTCAGCAGATGAGCGATACGAGCGGGACCGGGCTGGGCCTCTCGATCAGCCGGGGGATCGTGGAACTGCATGGCGGGCGTATTTGGGCCTCAAACCGTTCCGGCGGGGGCACGACATTTTCTATCACCCTGCCTATTGCGAAGCTGAATCCTGTTGAACAAAAGATTTAGTGGATCACACAGCCAAACAGGGCACTATCTCGTAGAGGCAGGATTGCTCCCGTTGAAAGCGCAGCGCCGCCGCGATCTTATCAAAAAACATATAACCATTTACGGGAGAAGAGAATATTTCTTGATAAGTTCTTGATAGACCATCTCACGTTCTTGATACTTTCTTGATCTGCCTTATAGGATAATACGCTTGAAGTCAGGTTGCATGTTGAATCGCAATCGGGTTCGTCGCGAATAGCAACAGGCAAAAGTCCGGCCATGTCGGGCTTTTTTTTATGGGCAGACAAAGAGGTTTCACCAATGACGCCACTCTCAGAAGTTACCAAACCCCGGTTTAGATTATCGCGTTTGCTGATCGGCAAACCGCTGGAGACTAAAGCACTGCCACATCAAGTGGTCAGCAAGCCGGTTGGCCTTGCTGTGTTCGCGTCGGATGCGCTGTCATCCACCGCCTATGCGACCGAGGAAATCCTGATTATTTTGGCTCTGGCCGGGACAGGCGCCGCCACCCTGGGGGTATCGCTGCCTATCGCCATCGCTATCGCCATTTTGATGGCGATTGTGACTATCTCGTATCGCCAGACGATTTATGCCTATCCAAACGGCGGTGGCGCTTATATCGTGGCACGCGATAACCTGGGCGAACTGCCTGCTCAGATTGCCGGGGCGGCGCTGCTGACAGACTATATCTTGACCGTCGCCGTGAGTGTTTCGGCAGGTATAGCACAAATCACATCGGGTTTCCATGAATTGTATCCCTATCGGGTAGAGATGGCCGTCGCCGTGATCGGGATCATGACGCTGGTCAACCTGCGCGGGGTCAAAGAAAGCGGGCGAATTTTCGCTATCCCGACCTATTTTTTCCTGGGGTCGATGTTCCTGACCTTAGTGGTAGGGTTTGCGCGTTACGCGATGGGCGATCTGCCCACCGTAGTGGATGTCGAAGTCATGCACGAAGGGGGCCAGGCGCTTACGCTGTTTTTGGTCCTGCGGGCTTTTTCGAGCGGATGCGCTGCGCTGACCGGGATCGAGGCGATCTCGAATGGCATCACCGCTTTCAAAGAGCCGCGCAGCCATAACGCGGCGATCACGCTGGTGTGGATGACCAGTCTGCTGATCGTGATGTTCCTGGGTATCACCTTCATGGCCCATCAAATCCACGCCATGCCGAGCGAAACCGAAACCGTAATTTCCCAGATGGGCCGTACTATTTTCGGCGAAAACAGCCCGTTATATATCATGATGTTGGTGGGTACGGCCCTGATTTTGCTGATGGCGGCCAATACCAGTTACGCTGACTTCCCACGATTGGCCGCACTGCACGCTGGCGATGGATTTCTGCCGCGCCAGCTTACCTTCCGGGGCAGCCGCCTGGTATTTTCGTGGGGTATCACCGGGCTGGCGGCTTGCGCCTCTGTGCTGGTCATTGTATCGCGCGCGCGTGTCACTTCGTTGATCCCACTCTATGCCATCGGTGTGTTCCTGAGTTTTACCATGTCGCAAACCGGCATGGTGGTCCGGCTGCGTAAGATCGGCAAACTTCAGCCCGGTGAGGAAGTGCCCGGTCGCGAAACGGTCATGCGTTACGATCCCCACTGGCGGCTAAAGGCGTTCGTCAGCGCGTTTGGGGCGATATGCACAGGCATGGTGATGGTGATCTTCGCCGTGACCAAGTTTATGAGCGGCGCGTGGTTCGTGGTGCTGCTGATCCCAACTCTGGTGTTTATCTTCTTCCGCATCCACTATCATTACCGGGATGTCGCGCGCCTGCTCAGCCTTGCCGGTGTGTCGGTGGACGTTGAAAAACACCCGGTTCAGACCGTGATCCTGGTGGACGATGTCCATGCCGAAACCGTGCGGCTGGTGAACTTTGCCAAATCGCTCGATCACCCCTGGCACGCAGTCCATATTGCGGTGAATCCCAACAAGGTGGACAGTATTCTCGACAAATGGCAAAAGCGCGTCGGTGAAGGTGATCTGGTGTTCATTCCCTCCCCGTACCGTTTGCTGGCAGAACCGCTGCGCCAGTACGTTGAAGAATTGCAGGCCAAAAAGCCCGGCAGTTTTGTACACGTGATTATGGGTCATCTGGCGATGGATACGTTCTGGGAGCAGGCGCTTCACCAAAACAGCGCCGTGATCTTTAACCTGGCGCTCAGCCGGATGGATCGTGTTGTTGTGACCAGTGTACCCTACCAGATTCACCGGAACGGCCTCCCGCACGACGACCATTCTAAAACCCACCATTAGCACCCGGTTTCGCTTTCATTGCGTAAACTTATCGAACCAGACGGCCTGCTTGAACGGCTGCCTGGTTCGATGTTTATTGCACGATGAACGAATCTGCGCTTGAATCAACATAATCAAAGCAGAAGGTAGGAGCATGGGCTGATGGCTGAATCTGAGGCGCGTATATTGGTGGTTGATGATGATCGCGCCATTCGCCGTTTTTTGCGGACTTCATTAGGCGCGCATGGTTATGAGGTATTTGAGGCTGAAACCGGGCATCAAGCGTTGCAAGACGTGATGACGCACCGTCCCGATGTGATCATTCTTGATCTGGGCCTGCCCGATCTGGATGGGGTGGAAGTGACCCGGCAGTTACGCGAATGGTCGCAGACGCCGATTATCATTCTTTCGGTGCGCGAGCGTGAAGAAGAGAAGATCGCCGCGCTGGATGCCGGGGCGGATGACTATTTGACCAAACCTTTCGGGGTGGGGGAGTTGATGGCCCGGCTGCGCGTGGCTTTACGGCACGCGGTTTTACAGGTTGACGAAACCTCGGAATTTACTCTGGGTACGTTGAGAGTTGATTTGGTGCGCCGCGTGGTCGAAGTCAAAAGCGTAGAAGTTCAGCTTACCCCGACAGAATACGCTTTGCTGCGGGTACTCATCAAACACGCGGGGAAAGTCCTCACGCATCACCAACTGCTGCGCGAGGTGTGGGGACCCGGTTATGAGCAGGAGAAACACCTGTTGCGCGTCAATGTCAGCAATTTGCGAAGCAAATTAGAGGTCGAACCGACGCGCCCGCAGTATATCCTGACAGAGCCGGGGGTGGGTTACCGTTTACGCGCTAATATGTGATGGAAGGGGCGCAGCACGCCGCGCCATTTTTACCCCTATCCCCTCAACCCCCTTTCCCCGCTGCGCAGAGAAAGGGGGAGAGTCCCCATCGGTTGTCCCCTCTTTAAGGGAGTTAGCTGAGGAGGAGAGGTCGTTCTTGACTTTTCCCCTCAACATAACTCGATTATTTTTCAAACTGCTTCAGACAATCCCATTGAGTTCCACGTTTGGTATGGACCCACAGCGGCAGGCTAAAATAGTCGTATTTCTCATTACGCCAGCCCGATCCCTGCACGACCTGTCCGGTGAGCAGGTGACGCCACTCGCCCTCTGGCAGGTAGTAGGATACCTCGCTGTCCGGGCTGAAAATCGGCGCGACCAACAGGGCCGGACCCAGCATATATTGGGTGTCAAGATAACGGCAGGTCGGATCAGCAGGGAATTCCAACACCATCGCGCGCATCATCGGCCAGCCATGCGTGTGAGCTTCCTGCGCTGTGTCCAACAGGTAGGGCATCAGGTGGGTTTTTAGACGGTTGAAGAATCGCAGCACGTCGATGGATTCATCACCAAACAACCAGGGCATACGCACGCTGTCGTTGCCATGCAGTCGGCTGTGCGAAGACAGCAGCCCAAATGCTACCCAGCGTTTGTACAGATCAGGGCTGGCCGTGCCGATAAACCCGCTGATGTCGTGGCTCCAATAGCCAAAACCACTCAGGCACAAGGATAATCCGGCGCGCAGCGTTTCAGCCATCGAAGGATAGGTCGAGGTGTTGTCGCCGCCCCAGTGAACTGGAAACTTCTGCCCGCCCGTGGTAGCGGACCGCGCGAAGAGAACCGCCTCGCCTTCGCCTTTTTCGCGGCTCAACAGCTCAAAAACGGTCTGGTTATACAGGTAGGTATAATAATTGTGCATCCGTTCAGGGTTTGAGCCGTCGAAATAACGCACGTCGGTGGGAATACGCTCGCCGAAGTCGGTTTTAAAGGCATCCACGCCCATGTCGACCAGCGCCTTGAGTTTGCTGGCGAACCATTCCCGCGCCGCCGGATTGGTAAAATCGACAAATCCCATGCCCGGCTGCCAGTCATCCGTCTGGAAAATGTCCCCGTCCGGGGTATGCAGCAGATACCCGTGCGTTTTCCCCTCGTCAAACAGCGGAGAGGCTTCGGCAATATAGGGGTTGATCCAGACGCAGACCTTGATCCCTTTCGCCTTGATCCGGCGCAGCATCCCGGCAGGATCGGGGAAAAAGCGGGTGTCCCACAAAAAGCTGCACCACGTCAATTCTTTCATCCAAAAACAGTCGAAATGGATAACGCTGATCGGGATGCCCAGGCTTTCCATACGTTCGATATTGTCCAGAATCGCCTGCTCGTTATAGTTCGTGGTGAACGAGGTCGAAAGCCACAAGCCAAAAGACCACGCGGGAAGTTGTGCCGGGCGACCACTCAACGCCGTATACTGGTCCAGCG
>JACRBK010000235.1 GCA_016234525.1 Chloroflexota bacterium | reverse complement strand
CGTGCTGGCCGCTTGCGGCGGTGACAAAGCAGAGGACGTTACGCAACGGCCCGTGGTGCGTCTTAGAGTAGGCCAGCAGGTCTATGAAGAGAACATTTACAGCTACTGCTGGCCGGAATCGACAGAAAACCTGGCGTGTGACGTGGATCAGATCGCCCTGGTCCAACCGATCAACCGCGCTCCGGTAACACGCGGCGATGAAGTGCGTTTTATAATCGAAGGTGAAGCCGGACCGCCAAAGAAATTCTCCGCTACGCTGTTGGGCTTTGGTGATATTCAAGACCTGGGGACTGAAGGCATCTACCAAACAGACCTCAAAGACGACCTTTACCGGGTCCAGGTCGATGCGGAATACGAAAATATCGAGGGCAAACCGGCTTACGTTTCGTATGTGTTTGGCCTGGAAGTGGCCGGGATCATTATCGCCACACCCACGCCGACACCAACAAATACGCCTGAGCCCAGCCCTACACCAACCGAAACCCCCGAACCGACGGCAACAAATACGCCTGAACCGACTGAGATACCCGAATCTACCTCAACACCTCAAAATACCCCCGCAGGCATCACTGCCCTGACGCCAGAAACAACTGTGGTAGGCGATCTGGGCGAAATGATGATCACTGGAACGGTCAAACTGTCATCTGGCGGAAATACCGTCGCGGTTACGGGCGCGCAGGTGAGCTACATTCACACTTCCATGGTGAACCCTGGCACGACGGGCAGCACCACGACCAATGCCAATGGGCAGTTTAGTTTTGGTCCTATTTTACTCCACGATACAGACCAGATCGCGATCACAGCCTCGGCGCCGGGTTATCAGGCGCAGAGCATCCAGCGCACCGGGGTAGATACCTGGCAATCAGGCGGCGTCTTTGACTTTGTATTGACTTCCGATCAGGGACCGACGCCCCTACCCCCCGTTATCACGGCAACCGTCATCGGCGTACCGACGACGCAGCCCGTCGCCACCGCGACACCCATGCAGCTTGTGCCGCCTACCGTTCCGCCGGCGATCCAGGTGACTTCCAGCGCGGTAGCGCCAGTCAGCCTCGATATTGCAGGCAAGACATATTTGCCCGCGGGCTACCAATTCTGCCAGCGGTCAGCGACGGGTGAGCGTGTCTGTGTCGAAATGCCTTCTGCCGAAGCTAACACCGCCCGGATCGACCTGCTGCGCGGATCGGCGGCGCAACTTCGGATCGGCGGCGCACGCCCGGCAGAAGTCGTGATCGAATACCGCAGCGATACCGGCCTGCCCACCGGACAGCCCGAAACTCGCGTCGGTGATAACATCTTGCTGCTCACTATCTTGCCCGAACCCGGCTCATATATCATGACCGTGCGCGTAACCTGGGCTGTCGAAGACGCGACTTACTTCTTCCGTGTCACGGTGTCAGAATAAACAAAAAGTCTAACAGGTGAGATGCAGCGGTGCTGTATCTCACCTCAACTGTCAGTGCCCCCGGCGGAACCGGCGGTTTCCCAGGTTTGGGGATCGCTGGTTTCGTGTTAGAATTAGGGGCGGAGGCCAAATGAGCGTATCACCTAAAACCGCGAACCCGGTAAAAAAACACCAGCGCGAAGTCTTATTGTGGATTCTCCTGCCGGTATTACTGCCTGCTGCGGTACTGGTGATATTGTGCGTTGTGCTGGGAATTGGCAGCGCCTCCGGGACAATCCAGAGTGATCAAATCACGGTGATCATGAGCATCGTGGCCACTATCTTTATTGCCATTCCGATGACCCTGCTGTGTTTGATTCCCTGCTTGCTGCTGGTAGTCATGGCCTATTTTAGCGGGCGCGCTTATGCCCATGCACGTACCCCGCTGCGGGCGGCGCGCCAGTTGACGGGTCAGATCGCTCAAACCACCAGCAAACAGGCCCCCAGGTTCGCCCGGCCTTTGATCGGTCTAAACGCCCGGCTCACGCGCTGGGAATACACCTTGCGCCGTTGGCAGCAGCCAGAGGCATTACCTGCCCAAGAGGAAAAACAAGATGAGTGACACCAATAGTGCATTAGAGGAACGCAGTGGCAGCCTGCTCAAGAACATTGAGTCCCAAGTCAGCGATTTGCTGAGCAATTTCGAAGATCAGGATGCCCAGGTATGGGCCTATTTGATCGGCGGTGTAGTCGCCCTGCTGGTTGGACTGGTCGCCGCTTATTTGTATGCACAGTCGGTCCGCGAACGTCGCAAATCGCGGCTTGAACGGATCAAAGATGCACTCAGCGGAGGAATTCGCCTATGACCAGCCCATCACCCCGACCCTCTGATTGGAAATTGAGTGTATTTATTATCGGCGGCCTGATCGGTCTGATGGCGGGTCTACTAGCTGCCTACTTTTTTGCGCGTGTATCCGAAGAGAATGGCAGCAGCGGCCCCACACGGCTCAAAACCATGGATATGATCAAACTGGCAATCTCGGTTTTGGGTCTTGTCCGCCAAGTCACTGATCTGGGCACGAGCGGCAAAAAATAACCCTTGGCGAATTTGGTTGGGGCGCACTGTGATCATGTGACAGGGGTACTACCCTCCCCCCTGGTACACTGTCCTTTTTTGATCACTGCTGCGCCTTTCTTTTTGCGATGCTGACTCAACCTCCTCTCTCATCATTTTGGCGCTGGATAAACATCGGCGCGCGACTGCTGCTCGTGTGGTTCGTTCTGCGCGATCTTGCTCCGGCGCCGCCGCGTGTCACGCCGGGATCGCCGCAAACCGTCGAGACGCTGCACCCCGAAGTGTGTGTCCATACCCGGCTGACAGATGAAGTCGAAGAGTGGAAAATTCAGCGGAACATGATCATGGTGCGTGAATTGGGCGCGCCTATGATCGTAGAGTTTTTCCCCTGGCCCTATGTCGAGGGCCAGCGCGGTACCTATGACTGGGCGCATTTTGACCGGATTATGCGTCACGCCGAAAACCAGGGAATATCTGTTATCGCCCGGTTGGGGTTGGTGCCGGGATGGGCCAGACCGCCAGTACACGAAAAAGTAACCACCGCCAACTATTTGCCTTACGAAGAATTTGACACGTTTGCCGCTTTTGTGGGCGCGTTTGTCCGGCGTTATGAAAAACAGATCAGCGCTGTGATCATCTGGAATGAACCCAACATCAGCCGCGAATGGGGAGATCGCCCCGTAGACCCGGAAGCTTATACCGAACTGCTGCGCGTGTCGTATCTGGCGGCACACGAAGCCAGCCCGAATATTATCGTGATGGGCGGCGCGCTGGCTCCCACGATGGAACCCGAAAACAGCGGCGCAGGCATGAACGAAATCCGTTATTTAGAGCGTATGTATGAAGCGGGCGCGGCGGATTACTTTGACGCTTTTTCGGCACATACTTATGGTTTTACGCATCCTCCCGACGATGATCCCGACCCGACCATCATCAACTTCCGGCGGATCGAACTGCAACGGGAGATCATGATTCGCTACGGAGACGAAGCCAAGCCGGTCTATATTACCGAGAGCGGTTGGAGCGACGATCCACGCTGGGCCAACGCGGTCCGACCCGGCCAGCGTATCGCCTACACACTGG
>JACRBK010000234.1 GCA_016234525.1 Chloroflexota bacterium | reverse complement strand
GCGTGTCACGGCCATCGATCAGCAAGCCATTTTTACGGTACAAGATAGCGGGCCGGGTATTGCGCCAGAACATCTACCGCATTTGTTCGAACGTTTTTATCGGGCTGACAAAGCGCGTTCTCGAAATATTCAGGGGACAGGTTTGGGGCTGGCATTGGCGAAATCTATTGTCGAATCCTACGAGGGACATATCGAGATTACCAGCCAGGGATTGGGTTACGGCACCACCGTCATTACATCCTGGCCAGCACCTGATGGTTAGCCAGCGATAGGCATGATGCTGCTTATCGCTGGGCCGTTCACAAAATGCCGGGGAACGTTTTTAACTGTCTTTTCTGGCGCATCAAACAGCGTTTTCTACAGCGTTGTTTTCAGAACTGACATGCGCCGGCAGCGTGGCCGTCATGGTGGTTCCGTAACCCAGTTCACTTTCGATTCTCAGGTTGCCCCCCTGTAATTCGAGCGCGCGCTGAACAATGGTAAGCCCCATGCCCGTTCCTTTGATCGATGCGACATTGTCAGCGCGATAAAAGGGTTCTCCAAGCCGTTCCTGATCTTTTTTGGAAATACCGATCCCCTGGTCAGATACACGGATGATCGCATGTTCCTCGGTGCAGTGTAGTTCAAGCCGCACAGTCCCACCATCAGGCGAATACTTGATCGCGTTGGACAACAGGTTAAAGAGAATCAGCTTAACCATCTTCTCGTCCAATAGAACCTTGTCTGTTTGCCCACTGCTCGTAAAAACAAACTCAAGCTTCGAATCCGCTCCAATCCGGGAGGTATCCAACGCTTCCTGACAGAGTTTTCCCAGGTCTAACAGAGTGGGATTCGCCGTCACCCGCTGCGCTTCGGCTTTGCCAAAAAACAGCACATCTTCCAAAAGTTGTATCATATGCCGGATAGCCGCTTCGATTCTGACGAAGTGATTGTTTTTTTGCTCCGCGCTCATCCGGTCGATATAACTTTTCAAAAGGTCGTTGGACGATGATATCGTGGTAAGCGGGGTGCGGAACTCGTGAGAGACCATCGAAACGAAGCGGGATTTCAGCTCGTTCAGTTCTTTTTCTTTTTCGAGAGCGTTACGAAGTTCTTTTTCAACGCGCTTGCGTTCGGTAATGTCGCGCAGATTGCAGACAATGCTGCTGCGATAGTTGTCGCCACCTTTGATCAATGACAACCCGATTTCGACACAAAATGTACTGCCGTCGGACCGGTACGCCAACGCCTCAATTTGCCGGATTTCACCGTCCTGAGTGACTGCTGCCAGTGTCTCGGCAAGCACGGCGGCATAGTCTGGCGCGACAATGGAGGTTAAACATTGGTGAAACAATGCGTCGGGTTGGTAACCTAACAGCCGGTCAAAGGTGGGATTGGTTTGAGTAATCGTACCATCCACATAAGCCAGGATAATTCCATCACTGCTGTTATTCAAAATCGCCTCAACCCGATCCATAGCGCGATTCAGTTCTGCGGTGCGCTGTTCGACGCGCTTTTCGAGGTCAGCCGTATGGCGCTGAATTTGCTCACGCATCGTGGTATGGTGGAAAGCAATCGCCAGTTGGTCAGCAATTTCGACGGCAATCTGGCAGTGTTTGTCGTCAAAAGCATCGGGCGTAGCGGCTCCCATCCAGAGTTCGCCAATGACTTGATCTTCTGCCACTAACGGTGTATTGAGATAGGTGCGAATGCCCTTCGCCAACAGCCACACAGGGATATCTTGATCGGTCTCTGCCGTATCTTTGATAAGTACCTGCTTCATTTCGCCGTTGGTCCAGCCAGGGATTCGTTTGATTAACGGGTAAGAATCGCCAGGATGTGATTGAGTCGCGGGCTTGCCGCCTGATTGTTCGACTTCCTGAGATGGCGAATTGATTAAAGCCAGATAGGTTTGATCACAAGGAAGCAGTTGGGCCATCTGCTGCATGGCGCGCTGGCCGATTTCTTCCAGGGGCAGTCCAGCCAGCACATTTTGATCGAGCGCATGAAGCAGGTCCAGCCGTTGATTATAATGAGCCAGCTCGTCTTCGGCCTGTTTGCGTTCGGTGATATCGCGCCCAATTCCGACCAGACCGATGATCTGCCCGTTGTTGTCACGCAGCGGCACTTTCGTAGTCAACAGCCAGCGGAGACGGCCTTCGGCATCCACCGAAGGTTCTTCCTGGTTGACCAGGGCGGTTCCAGAGCGAATCACTTCATAATCATCCGATTGATAGAGGGAAGCATATTCAACCGGGAAAAAATCAAAATCAGTCCTGCCGATCATCTGCTCGAATACTTGCGCACCCAGCATCCGTATCACGGTTTTGTTTTGGAACACAAAGCGGGTCTGGGTGTCTTTGACATAGACATAATCCGGCACATGATCGATCACCGTGCGAAGTAGGTTGCGTTCGGTAGCAAAAACCGCCTGACGTTCGCGTTCGATCATCCGCCAATGATGAGTCGCCATCACCACCAGGGCTGAGATCAATATGACAAACCCGGTCCAGCTATCATTAGAGGATAGTCCAAAATATTCTTGAAAGGCGATCATCCCGCCCACCTGGCTCACCAGCAGAATCATGGTCGCCCAGGTCGAGAGCAGAATGCTGCTTAAAATGACCGGAATTACAAGATAAACGAGCAGCATAGGATCGGGCGGGGTGTCTTTTGGGGCTGCTGCAAAAAAAGTAGCCACCGACAGAAATACAACGGTGAGGGTAGCTGCTACTGTGTAATGCTTGCTTCGGCTCAACAAGTACAAAAATGCGAGAGTCTCGACGGAGGCCGACACCATATAGAAAAAATGATCGGGTTCGATGTTGTAGATCACATAAGGGAGAATCCCCAGAAATATCCCCGCCAGCACTAACAACAGCAGCACCGACGAAAGCAGCCGCCTTTGGCGGTATAGGCTGAAATCGTTTCCGTTAAGGATCGGTTCGGTCAGAAAGCGCCACAGATATTTTAATGACCATTTTCGCAAATGTTCTGTGCTTGCAGCCGGAAACAGCGGGGATACAGGCTGTTTATAAGCTCCGTCAGTGGCGGTGGGGATTCCCGCCAGATGGTTCAATAGCTGTTCTCTACTCATTTTAATCCCCTCCTGGTGGTGTGGGGTCTGGCAGTGACGGCTGGAGAACGTGTATCGCATCAATGGCTATAACAGTACCTTCACTAGATGGGTTGCGCCGCGCTGTATTGCGCAGGGTGAGGGTGTGAATATTGTGCGGCAGCCCACCAACGCGGAACACCTGGCCGAAAGTGCCCTCGGCAGCATAGGAGTCTGCTTCGCCCCGCAAAATACCATCTACATACACCTCAAAAATGCCGAAGTTTGTAAATGCCACATACTGCACGACGACATCGGTGCCGACAAAGACAAACTCCATTTCGGCGTTGGCGTCCTGGCTGTAATGATAACCGCCGCCATACCCGCTGAGAGATTCGATAGTTTCCCATAGGCCGGCGGTATACCGTATGGCCGAGTGGTTATCGTCATAAGTCCCCAGGCTGACAACCGGGCCGCTGATAGTGGGCGTTGGTGGGACCAGCGTCGGCGGGACCGGCGTCGGGCTGGGCGCCATCGTCGCGGTGGGGGTCGGGCGCAGCGGCGTGGGCGTGGGAAATGGAGTCGGCATTGGCGCAGGGCGGATCACGGCGGGAAGGCTTTCCAGAACATCGCCTGGCGCATAGGGCGAGGTGTACAGCAGCATGTCCATAGTCAAAATGTCGCGGGTTTCACCCTGAGTCAGATTCAGGTTCTTCAGCGCTACCGCCGGGACAGAGGCTTCTTGAAACAGCGCCATAAAACCGACGATCTGTGGGATACCCCCCTCGATTTGCAGCCGGAAAGTGCGTACATCATACAGATCGCTGTTTTCGTTGTCAGCCTCACCTTCGGGCGGCGCCTGGAGTTGCAGATCGGTGATCTCGACTCCTACTGAACTGGCATAACCATACAGGTTATTCAAGATGCTGTCGGCCTCTGCCCCTGACAAAAAAACACGCCCCGCCTCAGTCATGCTGGTTTCTGCGCGAGTAAGCTGAAGCTCAATCACTTCTGCGTTGCCTTGCTGGTTGGTGATCGAATTATCAAGCGCCTGTTGGCGGGCGTTAACCTGGCTGGATAGATCGTTATACTCTAGCCACGCCGGGCCAAGCAGCGCTGCCCCTAAGCCTATATTGCCTAACACCAATAGAACGATCAACATAATCGGCAGAACCGCGGATACTTTGCCGCGCAGTTCTTCCATAGACATGTCATTCATTGCCGCCTCCTTGAGGGTTAAATTCAACCAGGATGACGAATTCCACCACTTGTTCAGGGTCGACCGGAGGCGGTGTGGTTTCAGGAGAAGTCAAGGTGGTCGTCACGGTAGGTTCGGTGGTTGGCGGTGGCGTAGGTGTTGGCAGTATTTTGAGCGAGATCGACTGTACGATCACCCGTGAAAACTGATCCGATTCTTCGAGCATCCGCGCATAGGCCATTACAACTGACTCCGCTTGAGCCTGCCCATGCAGCATGATCAGTTCATTGGCTTGTGACAGGCTGAGCAGCTCCATTTGCACATACCCATTATTGCCTACCACGGCCATCACGGCGGGCCAGTTGATATGCTGGGCGATCAGGTCTGTTTGAACGGTAGAGAGCAGATCGAGTCGTTGGCGCGCTTTAATCAGTTCATCTTGCAGCGTTTGTTGTTCTGACCCCGGTTGGGACAATTCGGACTCCTGCTGTTCGATCTGAGCAAGGTCATTCTTGAGAGTCTGATTGTGTTCTTTGATTGCTGTGCTAAGCAGGTACAGCGGCAGGAACAGACCAGCCAGCCCCATGATGATCAGCCAGAATACCATGCGGGACGGGCGTCCAGTCTCGACTATTTCATCTAGTCCTTCGATCTCATTGGGATCCAGGGCCATCGACATCGCGGGTCTCCCCTTACATTAGACTGTTAAATGGATTAAAAAGCAGCGCCACCATCGCGCCAAGACACAAAAAGGGCGCGTAAGCGATGCGCGTCTGGCGGTTGCCGCGCCGGGTGAGCAGCAGGAAAACGGCCACAATGCCGCCGCTGCCGATGCCGATCATCAAGGCCCATAACACCTGCGGGAACCCAAAAGCGAAGCCGATCAGGGTTGCCAGTTTGACATCCCCGCCTCCAATATCGCCCGGTTTGATCAAAGCAGTAAGGGCGAACACTCCGCAGGCTAAAAAACCACCCAACATCAGCGTTAGTGTGCTTTGAGTTGTCAGCACGACCACCAGCGCCGCCGGATAGATCAACACATTGAGTACCAGACGATATTTGAGATCGATAATGGCAACCAGCAGCAAAAAGCTATAACTCCCCGTATAAAGTACCATTTCACGGCACGATCCCAACGCCAGCCATAACCCGCCAAACATGAAGGCACTCAGCAGTTCGGCTCCCACGTACAGCCCAAACCAGCGGTCGCGCTGCCGTAGGGTTTTCCAGGCGCGCGGACCTTGCAGTGCCAATAGC
The DNA here is from genome assembly GCA_016234525.1 of Chloroflexota bacterium. Taxonomy (GTDB): domain Bacteria; phylum Chloroflexota; class Anaerolineae; order Aggregatilineales; family Aggregatilineaceae; genus JACRBK01. The sequence continues at coordinate 9,388 of JACRBK010000234.1, read as the reverse complement.
GTCGCGGGCAGCGACGGCAGCGCGAGTTTGATGGCTGGCCCCTTATAATTTGATGATAAGCGCGGCAAATAACCGGCGGCCCAATGAGTCAGCCATCCGACAATCCATCCTAACAGAACAATCAATATCAACATGGCGCTAACACTCCATTCCGCATCACGCTACGCGCAGCGTTCCCGGCAGCGTGATAATAAATTCCGCTCCACCGGCCTCGACGTTGCGTGCGATGACCGCGCCGCGATGCGCTTCAGCCGTGGCTCGCACCAGTTCTAAGCCCAACCCTACCCCGGCTTCCGCTGTTTGTTTACCGCGATAATAACGGTCAAACAGCAGCGGGAGATCGTCTTTAGGGATGCCTGGCCCGGTATCGCGCACCCGAATCAGAATTTCGTTGTGGAAAAAACACAGCGCCACAAAAACTTGTGATTCGGACGGTGAATATTTGATCGCATTATCTATCAGATTGAACACACTGCGATAGAGATGTTGGGCATCTCCCTGGATAATATACGGATCTCCGATCACCTGGAAATCGAGGGTGGTCATTTTGTTCGCGGCGGCCTTGTGCATATCGTTCACCGAGCGGGCTACGATCTCGATCAGATCACATGGGGATTGATGGGGGATGGAGTCTTCGTTGAGTGACATGATTTCGATCAATTGGTCGATCAGGCGTGCGATGCTTTCAGCCGCTTCACCGATCCGGCCCACAATCGTGGGGGCATCTTCATCGAATGAATGTGACACTTGCAGCAGCCCGGCATAACCAATGATATTGTTGACCTTGTTTTTCAGGTCATACGACAGTGCATAATTGAGCGCCGTCATCACTTTGACCCGGCGGCTGAGGGCGCTGTCTGTGGTTTGGAACAGGCGCGCATTCTGCACAGCGACCGCGGCAAAATCCGCGATAGTCGTGATCATCTTTTCATCGCGTGCGCTGATCTGTTTGCCGGCTGCCCGGTGTGCTGCCAGAAGCACTCCAAAAGTTACCCCGCCTAACGTGAGCGGAACATACATCACGGCCTCGACCAGATAACCGGTTTTTACCTTGATCTGACCGTCACCGCTCTGCCGGTTAGCGCGTAAAGGTTTGCCGGTCTCAATCACTTTGCCTGCCAGAGTGTCGACCACTGAGAGGCGCATCCGCCGGATTTGCTCATTTTCGATGCCCTGCTCGGCTTCGAGGAACAACTCGCCGGTTTGTTCATCGACCAGCCAGATCGAGGCTTCTTCGACGCCGGTCAGCGCAATCGTCATTTCGAGCGCTTGTTTGAGTACATCTTCGATGGCGAGCTGCGATGTAATCGCCCTGGCAAGCGGTGACAGCACATCGGCCAGGTCGGTTTCGGCGCGCTGCGCGGCGGCATAACCGGTGGGGCGTTTGATGATACGCACCACAAACTCAAGCTGTCCCAACGCCAGAATATCGCCATTCGATACGCTGTACGGTGTTTTAACACCAATCGAACGTCCATTGATCCGCGTTCCGTTGGTGCTGTCCAGATCGATTACATATAACTTGGCATCGGTCGGGCGCATCATCACATGCTGCCGAGAGACACCCAGCTCATCAGCGTCGTAAAGATTGAGCGACACGATACCCGGTGTATCGTCACCGCGCCCCAAGACAATTTCACCATTGATGTCCAGCCCCAGACAGCGGCTTGGGTTGTACGTCAGATCGAAGCGCACGCGCCAGACGGGCGTATCTGCGGGAACATTCGTCTGATGTGGCACAGGTTGGTAGGTCATGTCGGTTTTTGAAAGCTGCAAGTCCCACAGCTTTTCTTCGCTGAGTTCGCTGGTAACTTGCCGGATCATTTCGGCTGATCGGGGTCCCATAGGACTGCTCCTTAACTCTGAGCGTCAGGCGTGCCGCCTGAGCGTATCTGATGCGCGATTTGAGCGGACATCGTCACGAGCAACGAGGCATCCACTTCTTGCAGTTCCGCCACGAGCGTCTCAAGGTGGTTTGAGGCCTCGTCATCTACGAACACGCTGGAGAGAATATTCTGAATCTCCGGCGATTCGGCGGTAGCTTGTTCCGTTGTCGCTTCGGCAGGTTGTTCCTGCGCTGGCTGTGGAGATCGTGCCGGGTTGGCAGGGGCCGTTGATACCTTGCTCTGATCCGCTGTAGACGAAACACTGTCGGCCTGAACCTGGGCGGTAACCTGGGCGACTTGCGCGGCAGCCAGGAGCGCTTTACGCGCGGCCATACGGGCCGCCGCACGGGCGCGTTTGGCGGCATTCCGCTTGAGCTGTGCCACCAGGCTGAGCGTCAAGGCAGCGAACAGTGGTGCAGCGGCAAAGCCGATACTCAATAGAATCAGTTTGTGGCTGAGAATTAAATCAACGAGTGTCATGGCTGCACCTTCATCCTATCCCTTACTTACGCTTTTAGAATGCCCTGTACCATGCCCGGAACAAACAGGAAACTCAGGCCCGAAACAAACATAGATATTGCCAGATAAAACGAGACTTTGAGTTTGGTCCCGCCATCGCTGAAGATAATGGCGGCGGCGCCTACCACTGCGAGAGACACAATCATCATAATCGTCAACATCGAAAGAAACTGAATATCGCTCGCTGTCAGGTTGATCAAACTCATGTTCATCGATGACTGTCCATCAACAGCGGCCTCACTGGTCGGCATCAGTGTTTCGACCAGGTGGGCGAAGCTGGTGACGATAGACAGCACAAACACCATAATCCCGGCGACAACGGTTTGCATCACGGTGGTCAGACCGGCAAATGTGCCGCCGATCAGCTTTCGTTTGGCGCGTAGTTGTGATGTTTTGGCGGTGAACAGTGAGCACAGGTAGCCCACGCGCTCCGGGTCGCCGCCGATCTTGATCGCGCTGTAGAAAATATCGATCACTTCGCTGATCAGTTTGCTGCCCGTTTCCAAACCAAACTTGTGCCAGCACATATCTGGTTCAACCAACGCTTGAAGCCGCGTACTCAGCCGGTCAATATCGGCCTGGAGGGTGGGGAACGAGGTCAGGTCAATTTTAGTGAGCGCCTGTTTCAACGTTGTGCCGCTCGAAGTTGCCATGCCCCCGGTTGAACGCAGAAACGTGCTGAATTCCTCGTCTTTTTTGCCGACTTTTTTGTCTGACTTCAAACTGGTGATTCCCAATGGCAGCATAAAGAGTGCAAACGCCATAAAAATCCAGCCGGTGGGTATCCCCAGCAGAAACAGCATCGAACACACCGCCATGCCTATCGGCACAGTGGTTCTGAACAAGCGCAGCATCAAAACCTGCTCTGCCGATCCCTCGGCGAGGGAGACGGTCATCACTTCTTGCGGCGCGGAGCGCCAGATAATCCAGGCCCCAAAACCGCTCATCAACAGCCCGGCCCCGATCATGCCAGTCATTGAGGCTTTGTTGACCGAATAGAGCATTGAGGAGATCACCTGGATAATGACGATCAGCGCTACCGAGATGACAATCGATGAAAAGGCATTAGACCACTGTTTAAGCGCTTCCAGATTACGCTCGTATTTGTTTTCATAGTCTACGCCTTGAACCTCGGCTTCGCGCGCCAGAAAATCGGCCAGCGGCTCGCCCGAACGCAGCGCATCGGATAGCCGCAGCAGGAAACTGCGCATATTATCCGACTTGGCCTTACCGCCGATGCGGCGGCAGGCTTCGGGATAATCGAAGCGGAATTCTTCGACCAGGGTGTTAATCGCCGCGAAATATTCCGCCGCCGTCGATGAAGACTGCGCCGCGATCAAAAATGTTTTACTCCGCGAGATCCCCGCTGCTGCCATCGCTGACATATAGGTGATCTGGTAAAACATATCGAAAGGCGATACGACCTTAAAAGAGACCTTGTCGCCGTGCTTCGGCGAGGATTTGGAAGAACTCATGGAAGTCCGTAACCCCTTTCTCTTGGTGCAATTTTTCAAAGATGGATGCGCGGCGTTTGACTTCGGTATAAATGGCTTTCCGTTTGTGAGGCGGGATGCCACGTTTGATCGCGATATGTTGTTCCAGCAGGTAGCTGTTCATATACCCCGGAAACTCGAACTCATCTGTCGCCGGATTCCAGCGGAAGGCTTCGAGAAACGAAAAGCTCTCTGAAACCGGGTCATACCCGATGATCTCGTTGATGCTCAGCACCCGGCGGGCTGTCCGGCCATCGGCCAGGCGCACCGCTGACTGAATTACTGCCAGGTGCAGGTTGTCGATATACGTCTTTGGGATGTTAATCGGATCGCCCGTAAGACGTTGAATCAGTTTTTCTACGGACGCCGCGTGGAAGGTGGACATCACGCCGTGACCGGTCTGCATCGCCTGAAAGGCCACCACGGCTTCGATACTACGGATTTCACCGACGATAATACGGTCGGGGCGCTGACGGAGGGCTGCTTTAAGCAGTTCGAACATGCCCACTTCGCCGCCTTTATTTTCGGCGCCCATGTGCCGGGTGACTTCCTGAACCCAGTTTTTATGAGGGACAACCACTTCTGGCGTATCCTCAATGGTCACGATCTTGGCGTCCGGCTTCAAAAAAGTGCTGATCGCGTTGAGTGTGGTGGTCTTGCCGGAGGCCGTCGCCCCTACCATAAACAGGTTCATGCCTTCTTCGAGCATCAGCGACAGGTAAGCGGCCATCATGTAATTAAGCGTGCCATAACCGATTAGTTCGAGAACACTCGTCGGCGTGCCGCTAAACTTACGAATGGTAAAGTTGCTGCCACGTTTGGAAATCTCGCGTCCATAAACGATATTGATACGCGAGCCGTCGGGCAGCACTGCGTCCACCAGGGGGTTGCGCACCGTCACCGGGCTTTTGATCCACTCGCCCAACCAGACGGCAAATTCATCAACTTCGTCGTGGGTTGCAAAATAGACAGAAGACTGTACGCTCTTAAAAATTTTATGTTCAACAAAAATATGCCCTACACCACTGCAACTGATGTCTTCAATATAGGGATCAAGCAAAAGCGGTTGTAAAATGCCCAGGCCGATTTTGTCGCGTAAGATACGATACTTGATGCCTTCTAATTCCTGCGCGGTCACGGCGAGCTGGCGGCCCTTTTTGCGGATGCCCGGCGCGGCTGGATCAACGACACACATGCTGTCAACCAGACGCAGCAGCAGCGCTTTTTTCTCTTCTTTGTCTTCGATGCGCCCAATCTCATCCGCCCAGGCCACCAGCCGCTCATCAATCTCAGCCATCAGTGGGGCCACATCGACGATCACTGTCGGCTCAATCGCGATATGGTGATCCCGCGCGCCAGAGGTGTCAGGATAGATATGCACAAACAAACCTTCTTTGATCGGATAAATCAGGTTGCAATAATCCAGATCGCTCAGGCTGCGTGACGGCTTGGCATAAAATTGTGGGATGCCGATCTGATCAATGGGCAAGCGCAGCACATATTCGGTCAAAAAGAGCGACTGTTCACAGGCTTCGCGCAGCGCCCCAGGCAAGCTCGCCAGAAAAGCCTGACGGTCTTTGTGAACAATGGGCGAGCCGCTTTCGAAGGGCAGCAGGTTTTGGGCCATAATTTTTACCCTCGCGCCTTACTAATCGGGATGACACGCATCCCCCACCCCGGCTCAACGTCAAACCCTACAATCGCCCCGGTCACACTGGCGGCTCCTCTGATCTTGGTCACCTGTAAGGTCTTGACCAGCTTCTGCCCGTCTTGTTCGGAACGTAACAGCAGGTGCGCGTCACACATCGAACGCAGCGCATCAATCAGATCGTCCTGGATAGCATGGGCGTGCAGCGTGATCATGATGGTGCTCCCATTGGCGCACAGCCGTTTGCAATGTTCAAAAAAGCTGAGGACATGCAGATCGGTAGAGGCGTGAGCGATAGCTGATGTAAAAGAGTCCACAATCAAAATATCACGGGAGCGCTCTTGGGTCATCGCCCGAACCAGGTTAGAGGGAGCCTGGGCGCCCAGCCGCGCTAACTGCATAGGGAACACTCGAAATTTGCCCATCAGTAAAAAGTCAATCGTATCCAGGTCAATACTTTGCATCTGGCTCACCAGGCTTTTGACAGAATTTTCACTGGTGAACAGGGAAACAGTAAATCCCTCGTGCAGCGATCCCCAGATAATTTGCTGCGAAAGAACCGATTTTCCCGCGCCCGATGCGCCTTCGATCAAGGTCAACGACCCGACCGGCAGCCCGCCGCCCATCTTGCTATCCAACTCAGTATTACCCGACGAGATGACGCGCTTGATGCTGCTGTCTTCCCTGGTTTCGCGTTTTTCGTCGCTCATCGTGGATAGTGCTCCCTGTGTCTCATGTTAGCGTGCCAAGATCACCATGTTATATGGGCCGATCAGTGTCTCACCGTCTGAGACGACAAACTGAAAACTGTCATCCCCCAGCCCGGTATGGGTGTACTCTAATAAATCACCATCAAGCTCTGTCTGGGTGAATGTAGACCCCAGATTTAATCTGCCTTGCTCTGGTGCTGCTGTCACGCTGTATACCAGACTGTTCGGCAAATCATCCGCATCGGTGGTCAGTAACTGCGCGCCATTAATAGTCACTGAGCCTCCCGCTAGCATCGTCAGTCCGATGTTGACCGCCAGAACTGGCGGAGCGCTGGGGGTGATGGTGAACGCATAGGGGCCAATCGTGTCTTTGCCGTCAGAGACCGTAAACTGAAAACCATCTGTCTCAGTGCCGGTGTGAGAATACGACAACTGGCCTGCATCAATATCCGCCTGGGTAAAAGTTGCTCCCAGGCTGAGCGTTCCCTGAGCCGGTGGGGTCGTGATGACATATACCAGGTCTGCCGGGAGATCATCGCCGTCGGTGCTGCGCAATAACCCACTGCCGATCTCAGCGGTGGCTCCCAGGCCGATGGTCAGCCCGGCATTCGTCTCTAACACCGGGAGTAAATTGGCTGTAAAAACGAATGAAACTTCAACGCCGTTTGCGGTCGAGATGACTACCTGCGCGCCTGTTCCCTCGCCGATGGGGGCGGTTCCCCGCAGCCGCAGCACGATGTCCTCGCCTGAGTTCAAAATGCCCGGCTCAATCATTTCGGCTGTCATGGTATTCAAGTAAATGCCTGCGATGGTCCATTCCCCGCCGTTAGGAACCTGATCGGTATACGGCAGCCAGGTGGTGTGATAAACTGACGGCGTTCCCGCATCAAAATAGAGCAGAATAGCATCCCAGTGATCAAAATCAGTCAGCCGGGCAGATCCATTGTTGTACAGTGTTAATTCCACGACGGTTCCCATGTTTTCGGTATGCGCTGCGATGGGCAGCAAGCTGGTGCGTGCCTGATCGTCCTGCCGTGTTTGCATTTCCTGCCATGTTTCCTGGAGCGTATCCTGGGTAGACATGAGTGTTTCAGAGAGGGTGAGCACTCCGAACAGCAGGATGAAGATGATCAAGAAGGCGGCCAGCACGTTTTCCACAGTTACATGCTCCAAAAATAATCGGCAGAAACCCCGGTAGGTACGGTCACTTTGACGAAATAACGACCCGGTGCCAGCGCATCAGGATAACGAATGGTGATTTTTACGGTTCCCGTCGGGGACCATTCGGTTTCACCTTCTACCTGGCCTGTCCAATAAGGCAGCACGCCGCCTGCCACGCTCTGGTGTGGAATACGGGTAAAATTACCGTCAGGGCCGAAGAACACGTCCGTGCGATCCAGGGCAATAATCCGAGACGCGCCGACATTTTTTACCCATACAAAAACCTCAAAATCTCCGGTGTTATTGTTATCATGCCACACGCCGCTGCTGTCTAACTCTCCGGCGGTGTGAATGATCGTGATCTGTGTTTTCATGCGATCTTCGGCCCGGTTTGCCATGCTCGATATTGCATCGCCGCCTTCGACAATGGCGGGGTAAGCAACATTGAACAGCACCATGACCATGACCATGCTGACGATGATCAGCAGGGTGGTGGTGATGACTTTATCCATTGTTTTTCCTCCGCGTGGTGTTGGTACCAGCGTTTTGCACCCCTGCGATCAATTTCAGAATCAAGTTCTGGGGGAGCTGCTCAGTGTCTGCATCCGGCTGAGAGGTCGCGCCGTGCTTCGGTGGATCGGCTGGCGGAGTATATGGGGCCAGTGGGAGGTCATCCTCTGAACTGATGATGGTGACAAGTTGCAAAAGCGCCTCTTTCATTTTAGAGTCGAAACGCCCTTGCGCCGCATAAGCTTTGATCAATTCTTTGGTGTGTTTGGCCCCGATCTGCTGCACTTTCTGCTCGGCCCAACTTTCGAGCAGCGATAGACTGGCCCAATCGGCTTCGGTGATCAGTTCTGTCTGGATGATAAACGGTGGAACATCGGCAGCTTCGGTCACAAACGGTCTGGCTGCTGGTCTGGATGCACCCAATGGACGGTGATTAGAAACCCGGTTGTTCTCAGGCAAAGCGCGGCGAATTAGAGCAGGGTCCGCTGGGCCGTTTCTCCGCGTATCTTCAGCGGGACTGCGGCGCATCGGGACAGGCGCAGGCAGATCGTTGGGATACAATTTTGCGGCCCCATTACCCGGTCGGGCCGGGGTGGTAGGTGCATCTGACGGCATATAGGTCGGAATGCGGTCTTGTGGTTCGTCGTCGTCATCTGTCTGGATGTCTTTTAGGGAAACCTGACGCACTTGACTCACGGGCGCGTCCGGTTTGGCACTGTCGGGCGGCCTCACTGGTTGAGGCGTGGGTGGCACGGGTGCTGGGGCGGGACTTTGAACAGGGGCCGGGTTTTCGGCCTGAAGTGCTGGATAGGTGTTGTTTAACAACTGTTCCCGAATATCCAGCAGGGTTGCCTGTACCTGATTTTTCAGGATTTGTAATTCCAGTTCGAGAGCCTGTACTCTTTGTTCGAGGTTCATCGGGCCACCTTCCTTACCAGGCGCCACTGGCGACAGTGGTGTAAAAACTATCCCCACCAGGCACGGCCAAGTGATGGTGGGGATAGTTGTCCTGGCTCGATAGTGAGCCTTAAGACCTGGAGATGATTTTGTTAGGCTTGGCCGTGCCTATTTATTTTGTTACATGTGCTGTGTTAAAACTCGGTCTGGCTAGGTCTAAGTGTGTAGTGAGCGACCTAGAACAGCCGGGCCGCTCACTTTGCACATTCTATCAGCGTATTAGTTGAGGTCCATCACCTTTTCCAGGGCGGGCGGGGTGGTGCGGGTCAGGTTCATGACCGCGCCGGTCTGGGGTTTGACTTCGAGCGTGAATTCGGTGTTGGCTGCCAAGGGGGTAGTCAGCGCTGCCAGGGGGACAGTGAGTTCGACCAGTTCGCCATCTTCCAACAGGGTGTCAGCCGCGGCGCCATCGTTGTGGACCAGCCAACCATCGGCTTCAATCGTCCATTCCAACCCATTCTTGACCTGTTCCGCGTCACGATAACCAATCACCACTTTGCGGCT
>JACRBK010000003.1 GCA_016234525.1 Chloroflexota bacterium | reverse complement strand
GATTTTTTGAACCAATTAAGCCTGGAAGAGGCTAAAGCCTGGTTGACGGCGATCAACGGTGTTGGCCCAAAAACAGCCGCAATTATCCTGCTGTTCGCATTCAATCGCCCTGCTTTTCCGGTGGATACGCATGTTCACCGGGTCACGCAGCGGATCGGTTTGATTGGCCCCAAAACCAATGCGGAGCGCGCCCATATCGAACTCGAAACTATCATCCCGCCTGAAGAGTATTACGCGGCGCATCTAAACATCATCCGGCACGGACGCACCGTTTGCCATGCCCGCCATCCGAATTGTGAAGCCTGTCCCCTTACTAGCTTTTGTGATTATTTTCAGTCACATTCGTCAGAGTCACGGTGAACTTTATGAGCGAACAGTCTAAACCTACTCGTCATGAACTCGAAATGGCTATCGCCAGCGCCCGCGAAAGCCTGTCCCTGCTGCGCAGCCAGGCCCAGTCCAAATCAGTGGACCCGATTTATCTGAATGAGCGCTTGCGGTCCATTGAGCAGTTGATTAGCGACCTGTCCGATAGTTTTCAGGATTCGGTTCATCAAAAGCGCCTGGTCGCGCTGTATGATGTCAGCCGTGTGATCGGATCATCACTGGACCTGCAAACCGTGTTAGATCAGGTTATGGACGCGATTATCCAGCTTACAGGAGCCGAACGTGGTTTTTTGATGCTGTTAGATGATGACGGTCAGTTGGGGGTCAAAGTCGCCCGCAATTTTGACCAGGAAACTTTAAACAGCAGCGAGTTTGCTGTCAGCCGGACAATCACCAACGAAGTGATGAACAGCGGCAAACCCGTTTTGACGACGAACGCCCAGACCGATCCACGTTATGCCGGATTAGCCAGCATCGTTACCCATGCGCTGCGCAGCATTATGGCAAGCCCGCTGCGAGCGCGTGGCAAAAACGTGGGCGTGGTGTACGTAGACAACCGGATTCGCAGCGGCATGTTCTCTGAAAAAGACCTGGATGTATTGGAAGCCTTCGCGGTACAAGCCGCTGTCGCGATTGACAACGCGCGGCTGTACGGCGAAAAAGACCAGGCCCTGGCGGATCGTTTGGAAGAACTGACGATGCTGCAATGGATTGATCGCCAGCTTAACGAAACGCTGGATATGCGCCATGCCATGAATATCACGTTGGAATGGTCGTCGCGGCTGTGCAACGCCCAAAGCGCCAGCCTGGGACTCTGCGATCCGGCAGCGGGCGTGGTTCGGCAGGTGATTCATTTTGGCGATCCTGACGAGTTCTCCACCGCGCCCGAACTGCCGCTTAACAACCCATTGTTCGGGCAAGTGTATGAGACTCAAGAAGCCGCTATGCAGATGTCGGCCTCAGGCGTAGAACCACAGCGCACGGTGTTGTGTGTCCCGATTCGTTTGGAAAGCACCGTGATCGGCATGGTGACGCTCGTCGCTAACCGGGCTGATGCGTTTAACGAAGATGCACAGGCGCTCGTCTCGCGGCTGGCGGATCGGGCAGCTATTGCCATCGAAAATGGACGGTTGTATGACGCTGTGCAGGCGGCTAACCGGGCTAAGTCGGAATTTGTAAGCCTGGTAGCTCATGAACTCAAAGTGCCAATGACCAGCATCACAGGATACGCTGATCTGCTGGGGACGGTGGGCGTGTTAAACGAGCAGCAGCGCGCTTTTATCCAGACGATCAAAAACAACACCCATCGTATGAATGTGCTGGTCACAGACCTGACCGACATCAGCCGGATCGAAAGTGGACAGCTTCATGTCGAAGTAGAGGAAATAGATCTGCATTCGATCATTGAAGAGGCCAAAGAAGGTGTTTTGCAGCAGATCGCAGAACGGCAGCATACGCTGATCGAGACTGTGCCGAAAAACCTCCCAGCAGCAAAAGGAGATCGCAGCCGGGTAGTGCAGGTCTTGGTCAACCTGTTGAGCAACGCCTATAAATACACCCCCAATGGCGGCGTGATCGAACTGCAAGCCGGTAACCAGGAAAATCAGATTTTTGTGCGAGTGGTCGATAGCGGCGTAGGCATGACTCCTGAACAGGTCGCCAAGTTGGGGACCAAATTTTGGCGGGCAGATAATGATCATGTGATCAGCCAACCGGGAACCGGCCTGGGGCTGGCGATTACTCAAAATTTGCTCACGTTGATGGGTGGAGCGCTCGAAGTGCAGAGTATTCCGGGCAAAGGCAGTACATTTATGTTCACTTTGCCGGTTTCAGGCACTTTGATCTAAAAATTTGGATTGACGGACGGCAGATACTCATGCTACACTTTGAGCCATCGTCGTCCAGTCGATTTGGGGCAGTGGCGAAATGGCAGACGCCGCGGACTTAAAATCCGTTGAGGGAGACCTCGTGTGAGTTCGAATCTCACCTGCCCTACTGGAAGATCCAACATAAAAAACGTCCTGACTTTCAGGGCGTTTTTTTATGTTCCTTGCAGCCTTAGGCAAGAATTGACGCTGTACGCCAGACGTGTTAAAGTGTGCGTGACAGAGCATACGAGAGTATTTCTCCACCCGTACCACAAATTCAACACAAATTATTGTATTTAAGGTGGGGCATGGCTGAGGAGACGTAGGCATGAGTTTTGAGTTTGTGCTGCGCCTGATCGGAATGATGGTCTTTACGCTGTTGGGCGCACTACTAGGCATTGACCTGTCTGACGCCTTAAATCTGCCCCCAGAAGCGACCGGGCTGTCGTTTTCGCTCATGGGCGCGTTGGTGGGTTTGATCATTACCCCCTGGATCACAACTTATCCAGCCCAAAATGTACGGCGGATCATTATCCATATGCCCGCCGAAAATCTGGTCACGTCGATGTTTGGCTTGGTCTTAGGTATGGCGGCTGCCGCGATGTTTGCCTGGCCGCTGTCGCTGCTACCTGCTCCATTTGGGGAATTTATCCCCACCCTTGGGGCCATCGTCATCACCTATCTAAGCATCACCATTTTTTCGCTGCGGGCGCAAGATGTTTTTCTGCTGTTTGGTGGTTTGATGCGTGCTAACCCGGCAGTACTGCGCCGGATGCCCGGCGATTCGGTGGGTAACGAGATTTTGCTGGATACCAGCGTGATTATCGACGGACGCATTCTGGATATCAGCCAGACCGGGTTTATCCAAAGCGCGTTGGTAGTCCCGCGTTTTGTGCTGAATGAACTGCAACACGTTGCTGACTCGGCGGATGTACTGCGCCGCAACCGGGGTCGGCGGGGGTTGGAAGTGTTAGGAGAATTGCAGCAGCACAGCCGCACCCCGATTCAGATTATCGATGATGATATTGAAGGGGTAAGCGAAGTAGACGAAAAACTGGTGCTGCTGGCGCAGCAGCGCGGTATCCCAGTCATGACGAATGATCTCAACCTCAATCGGGTAGCCCAACTGCAAGGCGTAACGGTGCTGAACATCAACGAACTGGCAAACGCTGTGAAAGCAATCTATTTGCCGGGGGAAGTCATTAACGTTCACATCGTGATGGAAGGCCGTGAGGCAGATCAGGGCGTGGCTTACTTGGAAGACGGTACGATGGTCGTCGTCGAAGACAGCAAACGGTATATGGACCGCACTATCCCAGTGTTGATTACGCGTTATATCGTCACCAACGCTGGCCGGATGTATTTCGCCCAACCCGAAGGCTCGCTCCGCAAGTAGCGAAGCGGGACAAAAAGGGAAGATGCCAGCCTAGACAAGCCTGAATGGCTCTGGTACAATTCGCCCATTCATTACTTTAGACTAAAACCAATGGAGATTTATCGTTGGCTAACCATAAGTCTGCCCTCAAGCGTATTCGTAGTTCTGAGAAAAAGCGTGTGCGTAACCGCCTGGTTCGCTCAAAGACCCGCACCGAAGTTAAGAAAGCCCGTACCGCTATTCAGGCCGGGGATGTAGAGAACGCACGCCAGGCTACCCTGGAAGCGATCCGCACCTTGGACAAAGCAGCGGTGAAGGGTGTTTTGCATCGCAACAACGCGGCCCGTCGTAAGAGCCGTTTGATGAAGCGTTTGGCAAAACTGGAAACCCAGAAGTAACACGGGTTCAGGGTTTTCTACTGCGTGCCACACAGGCATCCTACAATTTGAGGATGCCTTTTTTTGTTGACGACTGGAGCAGCTCTACAAAGTTTCCGGCTCAGGTTCTGCTGACTGGTCAGCCGGTTCGGTTTCTGTCGAGGGGTCGGCCAACGTAAAACAGTAGCCTACACCGCGCACAGTGGTGATAAAACGAGGCTTGCGAGGATTTGGCTCAACGATTTTACGAATCCAGCGAATATGCACATCCAACGTGCGCGTATCGCCCATGTAATCCGTTTTCCATACCGCCTGGATGATCTGCTTGCGGTCCAACGTTTGATTCAGATTCCGCATAAACAGTTCCATCAAATCCATCAGTTTGGGAGTCAGCTTTTTCTCAACCCAGGGGGTCGTGAGTGTTTGTTGTTCCAGGTTGAGGCTAAACGGCCCCATCTCCAACACATTGCCCATTGGAGGAACGATAAACCGCTCGATTCGGTTGATCAGCTTGCGCGCCGTAAACGGTGGCGTGAGCACCAGACTCGCCTGGCTAACATCGGGCAGTGCCGCTTCAGAGCGAATATGGATAATGGGAGTTGTTTCTCCCAAGATTATACGCAGGCGACTGCAAATACGATCTCCCGAAGTCCGCAGCGAAGCCGCATCGAGGATTACAAGATCGGGCCGTTTTTCGGCGGCGACAGTCAAACCCTGTTTGCCCGAATAGGCAACTTGCAGCAAATATTTTCGTTTGAGCGACGTCGCAAACGACACACCATTGTTACGCGGCCCTTCAATCAGAAGGACTTTAGTAGTTTTCATGGGTCCTTCCTCCCGAAAGCAGGTTTTTCAGGGTAGGTAAATCGTTCTGGACACAAGGTAGGTCTAAGCGGGCTAGACTCTATCACCGGTTACCCAATGATTGCAAGGTAATTCAAACGATGTATGATGGGTGAAAGCTGAATGCCCGGTCTAAAAGCAAAAACCGCGCAGTTAGGGCATAATCATCTTAGATCAATCATACCTGAAATGAAAAAAATTTAAAATGGCGACTCGGTCATGGTGCATCCAATTCAACTTCTACAAAAGATTCTTCACCCTTCTCCAATGACTTCTATCAAACATCTTATCCACCCCCAACAGATCGTAGAAAATGCAGTGGCGATCCAACAAGTCCCAGCGCCCACCTTTGCCGAACAGCGGCGGGCGGCTTTTGTCCGAGAACGTTTTGCGCAGTACCCGCTGCGTGAGATTTCAATCGATGAAGTCTACAACGTGTATGGATATTGGCCGGGAACCGACCCAACCAGCCCGGCGCTGCTCATCTCGGCGCATCTGGATACGGTTTTTCCTGCCGATACTGATCTAACCATTCGACGTGAAAATGATCAGATCTACGGCCCTGGGCTGGGTGACAACAGCCTGGGGGTGGCGTCTTTGCTGGCGCTGCTCGATATTTTCCAGGCTCAGCAGTTCCAACCGCCGGGCGATATCTGGTTTGTAGCAAACAGCCGCGAAGAAGGCATGGGCGATCTAGGGGGTATTCGGGCGGTCTGGCGCAAACTCGGCGCACGCCTGGGGGCCGCGCTGGTAGTCGAGGGAATGGGCCTGGGACGAATTTACCATGCCGGAATCGGCGTGCGGCGGCTGCGTATCATCTGTACCACAGCGGGCGGGCATAGCTGGCTGCACTTCGGCCAACCGAGCGCTATACACGGCTTGATCGAACTG
>JACRBK010000233.1 GCA_016234525.1 Chloroflexota bacterium | reverse complement strand
TTTGCGGAACGTGACAACCCGAACGCCCTGACATATACTCTGTATGCCTTGACCCTGTTGGAAGGGGATCGCTCACTCACTACACGCCTGGCCGGGGTAGCCATTGAGAGCGCGCTCGAAGTCGATGATTCGTTCGCAGAAACGTATCTGGTACGCGGCCTCTATAATCAACAAATGGGCCGCTCAGCGCAGGCGTTAGACGATTGGCGTTACGCCGCCGATCTAAAGGACGCGCCTCAGTGGGTCGTCGAAGAAGCACAATCACTGAGGCGTGAATACCAGACTCCTTAACCCGATTTTGTTCTCATTTCAAAAGGAAATAGTTTTATGCGTACTCCTATCATTGCTGGCAACTGGAAAATGTTCAAGACCGTCCAGGAAGCCGCCGCATTTGTTGAAGCAGTTAAACCCGAACTGATCAAACTGAGCGCAGCAGAGCGGGTCGTTTGCCCGCCCTATGTCGCCATCCCCGCCGTACAGGCTGCGCTGGCGGGAACCGATATTGCCGTGGGCGCGCAGGATGTCCATTGGGAAGAACAAGGCGCATTCACCAGCCAGATCGCGCCGGGGATGCTCGCCGGACTGGTGAAGTATGTCATCGTCGGTCACTCAGAAACCCGTGAATACCAGGGCGTGAGCGATGTGATGGTGAACAAAAAAGCCAAAGCCGCCCTCAAGCACGGCCTGCGCCCGATCATCGCGGTGGGCGAAAGTCTGGCGATCAATGAAGCCGGGCAGACACAAGCTTTTGTTGGCAACCAGATTCGCGCCGCCTTTGAAGGCATCCCGGCCAGCGATCTCGTGAATATTGTGGTCGCCTACGAACCGATCTGGGCGATTGGTACCGGCAAAAACGCCAGCAGCGCCCAGGCCAACGAGATCATTGGCGCGATCCGCTCCATTGTGGCTGAACTGTATGGGACAGTACACGCTGATGCGATGCGTATTCAGTATGGCGGCAGCGTAAAACCAGAAAATATGGCAGAATATATGAGTCAGCCGCACATTGACGGTGCATTGGTGGGTGGAGCTTCATTGAAGCCCGACTCATTTATCGCCCTGGTGCGCGGCGCTATTCAGGCCAAAGGATTAGGATAGTCTCTCAATAAGATCATGAATCTTGGTGACTTGCTCACACCGTGGATTGAACTGGCGGTAGTCCTGATCGCGCTCGTTTTTGTCGAAAAATGGATTCACAGCCATCTATACGGTGTGGGCTTGTTGCTGAGTGACGACAAGAAAACCGCCACTGCTTTATATTACCTACTGCTTTCTCCGGGCGTTTTTGTCCACGAATTCACCCAATATCTGGTTGCCGGGGCGCTCAATGTCAAAATTAAGCGTTTGATGGCCTGGCCCGAAGCTCAAGATGACGGCACGCTGCGTTTGAATTTTGTGCAGGTCAAACAGGCCAATCGCGCCCAGGCGGCTATCATTGGGGCCGCCCCACTGCTGGTCGGGCTGGGTCTGATCTGGGTGATCAGCAATAATATTCTCAATCTAGAAACCCTGCTCAAAGCTCTGGGATCGGGCGATATTGAAACCATCGGCCCGGCGCTGCAACAACTCGGCAGCAAACCTGACTTTTACCTGTGGCTCTACCTGATGTTTGCTATCGGAAATGCAATGCTGCCCACGTCGGCGGATCGAGAAGGTTGGCCACTGTTCCTGGGAATCCTCGCCGGAGCGATCATTTTCCTCGTGTTGATCGGCACCGGGGATGTGCTGCTGGAAAAGTTCACTGGGCCGGTCGCGCACGGGGTAGGGTTACTCACCACTGCATTTGGAGCCGTACTGGTCGTAGAGGTTTGCGGTATTATCCTGATCGCTTTTGCCGAGGAAATCCTTGAACGCACCACCGGGCGCAAATTCTATTATGGCAAAACACAGGAAGAACCTCGCTCCAAAACACGCCAGCCAGGATCAAGTGATCCGCTGCCGCCAGATGCGCCGCTACCTTCGATCTATAACCTGGCGCTGCCTGTGCCTTCACCCTCAGACGTAAAACCGGCACGCCGCCCTGTGGCCCGGCCCGGGTTGGCGGCGGACTCTCCAATCGCGGCACGACCAGGGCCAAGCCAGACACGGGTACTCTCTGATTCGGGAGCGCCCGGCGATAGTTCGATAGGTACACCCGCTCCGGCCAGAACGTCTTTCGGAGCGCCACGCCCCGGTCCTACTGCGCCTGACGCACCGGATGATCAACCGCCCCGGTTTGGCACACGCCCGCCGCTGGATCGTCCAGGGGATACTGCCGCGCCAGGTGCATCCAGATCACCCGCTTTTGGATCGACACGCCCTGGATCGACCTCGCCTGACGCACCGAATGATCAACCGCCTCGGATTGGCACACGCCCGCCGCTGGATCGTCCAGGGGATACTGCCGCGCCAGGTCCGGCCAGATCACCCGCTTTTGGATCGACACGCCCCGGTCCTACTGCGCCTGACGCACCAAATGATCAACCGCCTCGGATTGGCACACGCCCGCCGCTGGATCGTCCAGGGGATACTGCCGCGCCAGGTCCGGCCAGATCACCCGCTTTTGGATCGACACGCCCTGGACCAACCGCGCCTGATGCACCGGATGATCAACCGCCCCGGTTTGGCACACGCCCGCCGCTGGATCGTCCAGGCGGTACCGCTGCGCCAGGCGCATCCAGATCACCCGCTTTTGGATCGACACGCCCCGGACCTGCCGCGCCTGACTCCGCCGACGATCTCCGTCCGGCAGCACCTCGGTTTGGCACGCGCCCACAGCCGGGGGGAAGAACACCGGACGAAGATGAAGATCAACGCCCGGCAGCACCCCGGTTTGGCACACGTCCGCCGCTAGGGGGTGATGCGCCTGCACGACCCGCCGCGCCAGGTGCAAGCCGTCCACTAGACCGGCCCGGTTTCCAACCGCGTCCGCCGGCACCGTTCGCACCTAAAGCAGTTGACGATCTAGACGATGAAGAGGACGACGACGGCGATGATGGCGACGATGTGGTCTATGTCCCGTTTGACGACGTTTAATTATTCGTCTTTGAGCGGATTTCGCGCGCTGAGAACAGCAAAACCGATCACAATCACCGCCCCGATTACCACCAGGGCAATCAGCTTATATAGGCGGCTGGCGGTTACCAGCGCGATCACCCCGCACAGCGCACAGAATACGTAATAACCCATCACGATCTGCCGCTGCGAAAGCCCCAGGTCCAGCAGTCGAAAGTGAACATGGCCGCGATCCCCCTGTACTGGATTTCGTCCTTTGCTCACACGCCGGACGATCTGCCAGACTACATCAAGCAGCGGCAGGCCCATCACCAACAGCACGGTGGCCATCTTCGCGCCGCCGATGATTCCCAGTACGCCGACGGTATAACCCAGAAACAGCGAACCATTGCTGCCCATAAAAATACGCGCCGGGTAGAAGTTATACGGCAAAAAGCCCAATGCCGCCCCGAATAGTGCCAGCGGCAGCAGGCTTACACTCACCTGATCGAGACGAAAGGCGGCATGAATAAAGATCATCAGGGCTGTGACCGCAGACACCCCGGCAGCCAGACCGTCCAGACCATCTAGCCAGTTGACAGTATTCATCATAAAACCGAGCCAGAACAGAGTCAGTGTCACCGTCACGATGTAGGGCCATTCTGGGGTGAGGCTGCCGGTAAACGGGTTGTTAAATCCTTCGATGATGATCAAAAACAGCACTGCAATCGCTGCCGCGCCCAATTGGGCCATATACTGCGGCAGCGCGCTTAGCTCATATTTATCATCCAGAATGCCAAACACAAAAAGGAATAACCCGCCCAGCAGCAGCCCGACCAGACGAATGATCTCTTTATCATCGGTGCGGACCACTGGCAAAAACTGCGCCACAATCACCGCAACAGTAAACGCGATCACCATCGCCATGCCGCCAAACTTAGGGGTTATATGCGGGTGGTGGTGACGATTACGCGGGCGGTCAACAATATTCCAGCGGATTCCCAAACGCTGTGCCACCGGCGTCAGCGCCAGCGACAACCCCAGGGATACCCCAAACACAACAATAAACGACACAAGATGGTCCGCTGGCATATTCCCTCACGTGCGGTTGGTGATGGTCCGTGAACCATCGTGACAAAAAATTAAACCTCTATAATCCTATCCGGTCCCAAACTGGCGATCACCAGCATCGCCGAGGCCAGGCACGATAAACCCGCGCTCGTTCAGGTGATCATCTAAAGCCGCCAGGTGAATCGGAACATCCGGGTGGGCTTTGGACACAGCCGCGATTCCTTCGGGAGAAGCAATCAACCCGACAAACTTGATCCGTTTGACGCCCCAATTTTTGAGAACCTCCACCGCCGCCGAAGCTGATCCCCCCGTCGCCAGCATAGGATCCAGAATCAGGCAAACCTGCACAGTAGGATCAACCGGCAGTTTGTTATAGTAGGAGACGGGGCGCAGCGTTTTTTCGTCACGGTATAACCCCAGGTGCCATACCTGTGCGCCGGGAAGCATTTCAAGAAAACCATCCAACATGCCCAGGCCCGCCCGCAGAATCGGGATCAAGCCCACATCTTCTCGCAGATGATACCCCGGAGCCATCGCCAATGGGGTCTGAACCGGACGATCTTCCAGGTCCAGGTCTGCCATGGCTTCGTAGCCCAGCAGCATTGCCAGTTCGCGGATCAATTCTCTGAATTTTTTGTGTTCGGTTCGAGCATCACGTAAGAGGGTCAGTTTGTGTTTGACCAGTGGGTGATTAGAGACAAAAACGTTGTTCAACGCCAACTCCTTTAGATCGAGATATGCGCCGCAATTTTAACGTCACATGGCAGGCTGTCAAAGCGCACCTTTACCGCAGCCGCCCGGCCCGGTATACTTTTCACATCGAACTAACCGGGAGAACATGCGCGCATGACCGATCCAAGCCGTATGGTAAGCGGCAAAAAACAACCCGAAGACCGGGTAGACTACGCCTTGCGTCCCCACAGCCTGTCAGAAATGACTGGACAGGATCGTGTGGTGGAAAATTTGAGCATCCTGATCAAAGCGTCTAAAGCGCGCAAAGAGGCATTGGATCATGTGCTGCTCTATGGACCGCCTGGTCTGGGAAAAACCACCTTCGCCCATGTGATCGCTAATGAGATGGAAGTTAATATTCGTATCACCGCTGGGCCTTCTATCGAACGAGCGGGCGATCTGGCGGCGATTCTGACTCATCTACGCGAAGGCGACATCCTGTTTATTGATGAAATTCACCGGCTGGGACGCGCCGTCGAAGAAGTGCTTTACCCAGCCATGGAAGATTTCGCGCTGGATATTGTGATCGGCAAAGGGCCAGCGGCTAAAAATGTGCGTCTGCACCTGCCGCGCTTTACGGTGATCGGGGCCACCACCCGGTTAGCGCTGCTGACCGCGCCGCTGCGGGCGCGTTTTGGCGCTGTCTACCGGCTGGATTTTTACGATCTGCCTGCGATGTACAGTATTGTGCAGCGCGCCGCCAATCTGCTCAAAGTGCCAATTGAAGAAGCAGGTATCAGTGAGATCGCGCGCCGGGCGCGCGGCACGCCGCGTGTGGCGCTGCGCCTGCTCAAGCGGGTGCGCGACTTTGCCGAAGTGCGCGCGGATGGCAGGATCACGGTTGGAGTCGCCGGGGAAGCCCTGGACTTGATGGACATTGATCCGCTCGGCCTGGATGACATGGATCGCCGTGTGCTGCGCACGATCATCGAAAAATTCGAAGGTGGGCCGGTGGGTCTGGAAACTATTGCGGCGTCCATCAGTGAGGAGTCCGATACCATCATGGATGTGGTCGAACCCTATCTGCTGCAACTGGGTTTTCTAGATCGCACACCGCGCGGGCGAACGGCTACCCGGCTCGCTTATGAACACCTGGGGTTGTCCGATGGCCGCCCGCCGCGCCAGTCTCCTCTGTTTTAGCGAGGCAACCTATGGACCTCAATTCATCAGGCCGGGTTATCATGCTGTTAGGAGTAGCGCTGCTCGTTTTGGGTGGGCTGGTGGTGATTCTCAGCCGCGTGCCCATCCTGAAACACCTGGGGCACCTGCCTGGAGACATTCACATTCAGCGTGGTAATTTTGCATGCTTTTTCCCGATCACGACCATGATTGTGATCAGTATTCTGTTTTCACTCGCGTTGACTCTTATTGTGCGCCTGCTCAATCGTTAGATAAAAC
The DNA here is from genome assembly GCA_016234525.1 of Chloroflexota bacterium. Classification (GTDB taxonomy): domain Bacteria; phylum Chloroflexota; class Anaerolineae; order Aggregatilineales; family Aggregatilineaceae; genus JACRBK01. Next base: position 2,665 of record JACRBK010000233.1, on the reverse strand, counting down.
CTCATGCACCTTTCCGACTTTGATTACCATCTTCCACCTGAATTGATCGCTCAAACCCCGGCAGAGCCGCGTGATGCATCGCGGATGCTGGTCCTAAACCGTACATCCGGGCAGATCGAACATCATCAATTCCGCGAGCTGCCGGGTTATCTCACGCCTGGCGATGTATTGGTACTGAATCAAACGCGGGTGATTCCGGCCCGGCTGAACGCTCGCAAAATCCCAACCGGCGGCGCGGCAGAAATTTTGCTGCTGCGCCCGCTCGATGAGCGGCGGTGGTTAGTGATTGTGGGCGGAAAACGTATTCAGATCGGGAGCCGGTTAGAAGTCGGACCGGACAGTGAGCGGCCAATCGAAGCAGTGGTTGTCGAAAATCGTGACGAAAATCAGCGCGTGGTTGAATTTTCTGAACCGATCCGCCCCTACCTGCAACAACTCGGCGAAACGCCGCTGCCACCGTACATCACCGCCCCGTTGAGCGATCCCAACCGTTACCAGACGGTGTATGCCCACGAGGACGGATCCGCTGCTGCACCCACCGCCGGACTGCATTTTACAGGTGAAATGCTGCTAGCGCTGAAACGACAGGGGATCGAGATCGCCTACTGCACGCTTCATATTGGCCTGGACACGTTTTCACCTGTGAAGGAGGAAAACATCGCGGATCACAAAATGCACACCGAGCGGGCCATTCTGCGGGCTGAGGATGCCCAACTGATCAATGAAGCGCGGCTGCGTGGAAACCGGGTGATCGCTGTAGGAACAACCGCCGTGCGCACCCTGGAAACTGCGGCGATCCGTTCAGCCGCTTATGAGACCGAAGCTAATGATCCCGTCAGCATCCAGAATACACTCAACCGCCTGGCAGAAAATGTCTGCCCCTGGCGGCCTGTAATCGCCATCGAGGAAGATACGAACCTGTTTATCACACCGGGCTACCGCTTCCGGGCGGTAGACGTGATGCTGACCAATTTTCACCTGCCGCGTTCTACCCTGTTGATGCTGGTCAGCGCTTTTGCCGGGCGCGAACCTATTCTGACCGCGTATGCTGAAGCTATCCGCGAGCGTTATCGTTTTTACAGCCTGGGAGACTGCTGTCTTTTGCTGTAATACCAGACGGTCGCGCTGTATGGATAGGACAGCCGCTTAGGCTTTTGAGAACCAACTGAGCATTTTCTTCACGAGGTTGCGCTTATTGGCGAGCACCTGTTGGTATTCACGGTTCAGTTCTTCCGACAGGTTTTCCAATTCATCAACGTTCATGCGCGCGCCGTTCACCAACACCCAGTTATTGCCAAGATCGCGAAGTTCCTTCGGCGACCGCTGGTAGAGCGACAAATAAAGGTTGGAGTAGCGGGCCATCGCTTTTTCGACCCTCATTTGTGATTCCACGTTTCTCTACCTCGCTCAGAGTGTATGCCACAGAGGGCATTGATGTATATCCTACAGTATACCGACCAAAACTTTAATTCGTATCAGCGAATCCGTATGAATATTGTACGAAAAGTCTGTAAAATAACACGCCCTAATTTTTTTAGTCTTTGGAAAAACCAGAATAGGGTCGAAGCCAAAGATCGCGAACCGTCCCTACCAATGATACAATAAATTACGTTTGAACAGAACATAACTTCAAAACATCCTTTTTACACCGGAGAATTTTATGGATCAACCGCTCTGGATACCTGAAGAACACTACCGCGAAGCTGCTGCCGCTGTCAAGCAGCGCCTGACTCAATCGCCCACCGTTGGGCTGATTTTGGGATCAGGCTTGGGCACGTTGGTAGAGGAGATCAAAGATCCCCTGGTTATCCCCTATACGGAAATCCCCCACTGGCCCCCGCCCACCGTCTCAGGGCACGTAGGCAGGTTAGTGGTCGGCGAATTGGAAGGACGTCCCGTAGTAGCAATGCAGGGGCGCATTCACTTTTATGAAGGGTACACAATGGCCCAGGTTACGCTGCCGGTGCGCGTGATGCGGCTGTTGGGAATAAACACGCTGATCGTCACCAACGCCGCCGGAGGGCTGAATCCCGGCTTTGCAGCAGGTGACATCATGGTGATCGAAGATCATATCTTTTTGCCCGGTTATGCAGGTTTTTCACCGTTGTATGGGCCAAATATTGGAAGTTTTGGTCCCCGGTTTACCATCAATACACACTGCTACAGCTCAGAACTGCGCAAACTCGCCCACAAAGTTGCCGCCGCCAGCGGCGTAACGCTGCGCGAAGGGGTGTATGTGTCGCTGGCCGGGCCAGCCTTTGAAACCCCCGCCGAAGTGCGGATGCTGCGCGCTGCCGGTGGTGACTCGGTAGGTATGTCCACCGCGCCCGAAGTCCTGGTAGCGAATCATATGGGAATGCGGGTGCTCGGTTTTTCGACCATCACCAATGTATCGCTAGACAACACCGAGTCGGTAGACGAAGTTAGCCACGAAGATGTGCTGCGCCTCGGTAGACAAATCGTACCACGCCTCGCGGCTTTGATCCGGGGCGTGCTGCGCGAACTGCCCGCTTACGATCCGGCTCAGAGTGAGAACCAACCCGAACTGTGATTACCAGTCTCGTGTTTCTGATCGAACGGATCTCGTTCGGCCTTTACATCTTGAACGCGGCGGGCATCCTGGCGATGGCGCGACGGCTTCAACTGGCGCGCCGGAGCCTGTTGA
>JACRBK010000248.1 GCA_016234525.1 Chloroflexota bacterium | reverse complement strand
TGCGGTAGACCCTCGCACCCGCATTCCCCATGAAGCGGTATTCACGAACGCCTCTGAGAGTGAAATAGACCGCGCTGTGACCAAAGCTGCGTCGGCGTTTGATTCGATGCGAAAACTGACCACACACCAACGCGCGGAACTTTTGGACCAGATCGCAGCGCAGATCGAAGCGCTCGGCGATCCATTGATCGAAATGGCGGACGCAGAAACCGGGCTAGGAGTCAGCCGTCTGACCGGCGAGCGCAGCCGTACCACCGGACAGCTCCGCAAATTCGCCGAACTGCTCCGTGAAGGCTCCTACGTCGAGGCGATCATTGACACCGCCCGCCCAGACCGGACTCCTGCGCCGCGTTCCGATATTCGCCGCATGTTAATTCCAATCGGCCCCACAGCGGTATTTGCGGCCAGTAATTTCCCGTTTGCCTTCTCAGTGGCAGGAGGGGACACGGCATCCGCCCTGGCGGCGGGCTGTCCGATCATTGTGAAAGCACACCCCAGCCATCCGGCCACTTCAGAACTGTTCGCCCACGCGATCAACCGGGCCATTGAGCACGGCCAGTTACCACCCGGTATTTTTTCATTGGTACAAGGCGATCAGATTTCGGTAGGGCAAATGCTGGTCCGGCATCCGGGTATCTGTGCGGCTGCGTTTACCGGATCGCTGCGCGGCGGACGAGCCTTGTATGACGCGGCAGCGCAGCGCCCTGTTCCGATTCCTGTATATGCTGAAATGGGCAGCACCAATCCTGTGATTATTCTGCCCGGCGCGTTAGAACAGCGTGGTCAGCAGATCGCGCAAGGATTGGTCCAGTCAGTGACGCTCGGATCAGGCCAGTTCTGTACAAATCCTGGGATTGTATTTTGGATCGACAGCCCTCACACTCAAATATTTGTAGAAACCATTACCGCGCTAATGACCGGAATCACGCCAGGCGTGCTGCTCAATGCCAATGTAGAACGCGGATTAGTGAGCGCAGTGGAATACTCGCTTTCGCAGTCAGAAGTCGAGCGGCTGACCGGCGGCAGCGCGGTAAAAGGCGAGTCTTATTGTTACGCGAATACGGTGCTGCAAACAAGTTCATCCGCGTTCCGCAGCAATCCAGCTTTACAAAATGAACACTTTGGCCCGGTAACGCTGCTCGTGCGCTGTGAATCCTACGCGGATCTGCTCTCTACGTTAGAAGTGCTGCACGGCAATCTCACGGCAGCGGTTCATGCGATTCCTGAAGATGGGCCGTTGGCAATCGCTGTATTGGAACTGCTACGCGAAAAGGTCGGACGGTTGATATGGAATGGTTTCCCCACCGGAGTCGAGGTGGTACACGCGATGCAGCATGGCGGTCCCTATCCCGCTACGACCGCACCGAACACAACCTCGGTGGGCATGACCGCGATCCAGCGCTTTTTGCGCCCGATAGCCTTTCAAGACCTGCCTGATATCATGCTGCCAGACGCGCTCAAGGATGCCAATCCGCTGGGCATCTGGCGTAAGCTGGATGAACAATTCACTCGTGAACCCGCTGCGCGGCGTTAGGATCACCGAGAACCGCGATCACTTGAGAGGATAAATCGGAGTGCCTAAATTTCTCGCTTATGATATCGGCACATCGGCAGGGCGCGCCATGTCAGGCACACTCCATGCTGAAAAACTGTCACTCGATGTCATACATCGTTTTCCAAATCGTTCGGTATCAGTCAGGGGGACTCTCTATTGGGATATTCTCTACTTGTGGCAAGAGATACTGACTGGGCTAAAAACATGGCAAAGCAGCGCCCCTGATCCCGGGCTTGATGGCATCGGGCTTGACACATGGGCCGTGGATTTCGCGCTGCTCGATGAGAGCGGCGCCTTGTTGGATAACCCGGTACACAACCGTGATGCGCGCACCAATGGGATGATGGAATGCGTTTTCGAGAAGCTGCCGCGCGAGGAAATCCACACCCGCACGGGTATTCAGTTTATGCAGATCAATACCCTTTACCAACTCTATGCGATGAGGTTGGCGGGGGCGCCTGCGCTCCGTCATGCGGCCACATTTTTGACCGTAGCCGACCTGCTCAACTATTGGCTGACAGGCCAAAAAGTGGTTGAATTCACCAGCGCCACCTGCACCCAGTTTTATGACCCAACAGCCGGGGACTGGGCTAGAGATTTACTGGCGCGACTCGATATCCCCACCGCTATGCTGCCCGCCGTAGTGCCGCCTGCGACGGTTCTCGGCCCGTTGACCGTAACCATACCCGAATGGGTGATGCCCCATCCTATCCCGGTCATTGCGGTGGCGACCCACGACACCGCTTCAGCAGTGGCGGCCATTCCGGTCGAAACGGAACATTTTGCTTACATCAGTTCGGGAACATGGTCGCTGATGGGAGCAGAAGTCCGATCACCAGTGATTACAGCAGAGAGTCTGAAGTACAACTTCACCAATGAAGGCGGCGTGAACGGCACTTACCGGCTGCTCAAGAATATCTTAGGAATGTGGCTAGTCCAGGCCTGTCAGGAGGTATGGGCAAGGGTTGGTAAGACCTATTCTCATTCCGATCTGATCCAGATGGCCGCTGCCGCAAAACCGTTTGGATCAGTGATTGATCCGCATCCCAACAGCCCTGATTTTCGGGCGACTGATGATATGCCCGCTTCGATCAAGGCGTTTTGTGCGAAGACCGGGCAGGCGATTCCGTCCGATGATGGGGCGGTTGTTCGCTGTATTTTTGAAAGTCTAGCGCTTAAATATCGCCAGACCCTCGATCAATTACGAGAGGTCTTGGGGCATGATATTGAAGTGATTCACATTGTCGGCGGCGGCGCGCGCAATGGACTTCTCTGCCAGATGACTGCCGATGCTACCCAGCGACCTGTAATCGCCGGACCCAGTGAGGCGACGGTGATGGGGAATCTGGTAATTCAGGCGATGGCGACCGGACACCTGGCCTCATTGGAAGAGGCGCGCCGGTTGATCAAACATTCATCTGACCTGGAACGTTATGAGCCATCTGGTTCCCATGAATGGGACGAAGCCTATGCACGATTTGTCGAGATCACCCAGATGTGAACGCAGCTATCTCCAAGCATCCTCATCGATGGGATAGGGATTTATCTTGCGCCAGCGCTGCCAAACCGGCCTCGATGACGGTCAGAATCCGGTCCACATCATAAACACAGCCGTTCCAGGTTCCGCCGCTGGCCCGCTGCAACGCAGCCCACAGCCGCGAATCGTCCGGCAAGTGGGGGTGTGATCGCAGTTCAGGATGCGAGTCGCGCTGCCCTAAAAGCTGCTCGGCTTCAGATGGTGAAAGCGCTCGCCCGTCTACAGCAACCAGATTAACACTACCTTCCAGCACATTGAGGTCGATCACTATTTCGATCTCGTCGCCGTCTCGCAGTTTGCCAATAGGACCACCCGACAACGCTTCGGGGCCGACGTGCCCGATACAGGCTCCTGTCGAGACGCCGCTAAAACGCCCATCGGTGATAATGGGTACATGTTTCCCCCAGGGCAGGTGCTTCAGCGCGGAGGTTATCTGGTAAGTCTCCTCCATGCCCGTACCCATCGGCCCGCTGCCAATCAGCACGAGGATATCGCCTGGGGCTACAGGAGGATGAGTTTTTCCCTTCACGGCGGCGATGGCACTTTGTTCAGTGGTGAAAACGCGCGCAGAACCCCGCTTCTGGTAGATGTTATTTGCGCCAATCACACTGCGATCAATAGCAGTGGCTTTGATCAGTGCGCCTTCTGGCGCGATGTTGCCCGTAGGGAAAACGATCGTGCTGCTCAGGCCGCTGCGCCGCGCCGTGTCAGCATCCATAATCACGTGTTCGGGATTGACCTGCCCTACTGTGACAAGACGACTT
>JACRBK010000247.1 GCA_016234525.1 Chloroflexota bacterium | reverse complement strand
GGGCGTGGCACTGCCGCGCCCCCACGAAAACCCCCAACCGGTTCGCCTTCTTCGTATAATATACAAACAATCTCGTTAGAATCCGGCGGCTAAACGTCGGGCAGCCGCCGGGTTAACCATCCCCTGACGATTTATGCTTGGAAGGGGAAGCAGGCATGAGCGTCGCGCGTAGGGTACTGCTGTTAACCGGACTCGCCGTGTTTTTGATCTCGGTGGTGATCGCGCTGGCCCGTTGGGGACACAATCCTCCGGCCTACGGTTGGATTGTCTTTAGCTCTGACCGCAGCGGCGTCTGGCAGTATTATCGAATGCGGCCTGACGGAAGTAAGCCACAACGGCTGCGCACGGCACCATCTGTGCCTATGTCGGCTCAATCGCCGAATGGTGAGTGGGTTGTTTTTATCGTGGCGCAGGGCAGCAACGCGGATATTTATGTCCGGCGCACCGATGGCAGCGAGCGGCAGCGGTTGACCTACGCTGCCGAGGATGACTGGTCGCCAAGCTGGTCGCCCGACAGCCAATGGATATTTTTTACCTCAGGACGCAGCGGCAGCCAGGACATTTATCGGATGCGAGCCGATGGCAGCGCCGTGCAGCGCCTCACCGATTCGCCCGCTGATGACCGGGATCCGGTCTGGCAGCCGCCCATCTGGCGCCCGTTTTATCCGGTAATCGGGGCGGCGGTGGGCCTGCTGTGTATCGCTGCGGCCCTGGGCAGCCTGCGACCATGAATCGAAAGGATGGGGTAGGGTATGGGGTGGGACAAGAAGATTCCGTTGGAGTATACCCCGCCGCCAGGCGCTCAAGCGCCCCGGCTAGTAAAAAATGGGAAGCCCACTAAAGGGGCTAAAACCGAAACCCGTCTGTTTTTGAGCGCCTTATGCACAGGGGACCGCAGCCGAGCGGGTTTGTGTAGGGGCGCTGCTTGCCGCGCCCTACTTTTTGCACTACATGACCAGATTAAAAAGTCAATGTGCATTAGTGCGCTTCCAGGCTTTTTTCATAGCCGCAGGGCTTTAGCCTACGGCGGCGCAAGTGGCAGCCGTTCCCGTTGGTGGATGGCCCTGATCGCCCTGCTCCTGATGGGGAGTCTGCTGATCGCGTTCGGGCGGCGGGGCGGATCGTCTCCCGCCCATGCCGAACCCCCGGTGCCGCCAACAGAATCCTTCACGTTCCAGACCTGGACTTCGGCCCCAACGCGCACCCCGGTTCCCAGCGGCACCGCGTCGATCACCCCCACGCCAACCTATTCGTTTTACGGAACCTATACCCCACCTGCGGTTCCCCCTGCCCTGCCGATTCCGCTGCCGGTTGAAATGATCGAAGTAGATAACGATTCGATCATCAATATTCTGGTGTTGGGCAGCGATTCCGCCGATAACTACTACCGGCGCACCGATGTGCTGATCCTGGTGTCGATCAACACGCAGGCCGGGACAGTCGCCATGTGGCATATTCCGCGCGCAGTGTGGGTCTATATCCCCAATTACACGATGGACCTGCTCAACACGGTCTATACGCGCGGCGCATCCGGCGAAGTTCCCGGCGGCGGGTTGGGCCTGCTGCAAGAGACGTTCCGTTACAATTTCGGGATCGAACTCGATCACTATGCGCGGGTGAACTTCACCGGCTTCATGAAACTGATCGAACAATTAGGCGGGCTGGAGATCAGCGTGGACTGCGCGCTGCGTGACTGGCGTCTAAAAGAGCCGGAACTCGATCCTGCCGTCGAAGATAACTGGGAAATGTTTACATTGGGTGTCGGACGATACAAACTGTCGCCCTATATGGCGCTGTGGTATGTGCGCAGCCGCTACAGCACCGACGATCTGGATCGCGGGCGGCGGCAAATGGACGTGCTGCGCGCGCTGTGGCAGCAAATCCAGCGCATGGGTTTGCTCACACAGGTGAGTGAACTGTGGCCGTATCTTACCGCGGTTGTGGACACCGATATGGCGCTCGACGATATGTTAGCGCTGGTCCCATTCGCGACCACGCTCGATCTGTCGCAGGTGGCGCGATATGGCGGCACATTGGGGCAGCATTATGTCCAGGTTTACACCCCCGGTGATGGCCGCGAAGTGCTGGTCCCCGACCGGACTCAGCTCATGCCGATGCTGGAAAATTTCTTGACCCCAGCGACGAGCAACCGCCTGGGACGCGCCAGTTACAGCGTCGAAATCGCGGATGCGTCGTGGTATGGCGAAGGGTATGCACGGGTGGCTGCTGAACGCCTCGCCTGGGAAGGTTTCGCCGCCCAATCACTCGACACGCTGGCAGAGGTTAACCGCGAACTGACCGTGATCTACGATTACACCGGGCAGACGAAAGGGAATCCGCTGCCCGATCTTCAGCGGGTGCTGCGCGTGGACGAGGCGCAGGTGGTCCGCCTGCCCGATCCGAATCGCGCAGTCGATTTCCGCGTCGAGATCGGCATGGGTTATCGGGCGTGTGTGTATGGGTATGCTGAGGATGAACTCGCACCCGCTTCCCCGCTGACGCCGGAACAGGCGCAGATCGCCGCCTGTTGGATGCGTTTTCGCGCTGAGGTGAATGTGCGTGTCGGTCCTGGCACGGCCTATGATGTGCTGCGCGTGGCGAATCCGTCGCACCACTTCCCGATCACCGGGCAGACGTTAGATGGATCGTGGTGGCAGATCAACGCGGATGGGGAATCCGGCTGGGTGTCCGGCGAGATCACATCAGTGGATACGTTGGGCGATTGCAGCGGCGTGGCGGTGGTACGAGAGTAGGGGACAGATGAGTGTATTGAATCGTATTCGTCGTGCTGTTCGAGAAGGACATTATGTCTTTACCGATCACGCCGTCGAAGAAGCGCAGGCAGACAATCTGTTACTGTCAGAAATCGTTGACATTTTGTTGAACGGAGCGCTAGACTCAATATATGAGGATGATCTGCGTGGAGTCCGTTATGTGATACGTGGGGATGTAGGCAAAGTAGAAGTGGATGTTGTTTGCCGTTTCGGTTCTGATGGGCTGTTAGTAATTATCATCACCGTCTATGTGGTGGATTGAGCGAGAAAGAAATGCCTGAGCGTAACTACCCATGTGAATTCTGCGATACTGATCTGCCGCTCGAAGAAAAGCGCGTGACACTCACCATGCGGCGCGAAGGGCGCTGGTATATCTTTGAAAATGTACCTGCTCGTGTCTGCCGCCGCTGCGGGCATCGTTATTACAACGGCCCGCTGTTGTTAGAACTCGAAAAGATGATCTCCGATCAGATCGATCAGGCGCGCCCAGTTGAAGCATGGGCGTTTTCACTGCCGATTACTGAGTAAAACCGAGACAAAGGCGGCGGCAGTCTTTAGTCCTCGCCGCCCTCATCGTCGGGTTCGTCAGTGCTTTTGCCGCTGTGATCGTCTTCTTCGCTATCATCTCCCCCATCATCCCCGCCGCCATCATCACCCGGCGGGGGAGTGCTGCCACCATCCTCACCCGGATCGCCGCCGGGAATCTCGGTCTCACCGGTTTCTGCCGGAGGCGTTGGGGCATCTTTGAGAGCCATCGTCGATACCGGCAGCGTGTCACACGCGCCGGAGAGCGTCCCTACAAGTGTCGCCGCCCACACGCGCTCTGTTCTGACCTGAATCTCTAACCATTCGCCGCTGGTATGCCGCGCCAATACCACATACTCATCCCCGGCATACCCATACGTCACGATGTTATAGCCTGTGCCGGGGCCGCTGCGCAGATTGATCGAACTGGCTTCGACGCGCAGTGTACACACGGCAACCGTCGGCGTCAGGCTGGTGGTAGCGGTCGGCGTTGGCGT
>JACRBK010000246.1 GCA_016234525.1 Chloroflexota bacterium | reverse complement strand
GTTGAGGCTCCAGAACCGGCCCCTCTAGATGACTTTTTATCATTTGATGAAGAGGCTGAACCACAGGCTGAGCCGGAGACTGAGCGATTCGAGCCGATCACCCCGCCCCTGGTCGATGAGGCGATCCCCTTGCCGCCCCAAAAGGCGCCGCCCGCGCCGCCGCCCGCGGGCAAACCTGCTGAGATCCCAGAGACAGGGCGTGAAGTAGGGCGGCGACAGCGAGAAGAAAAACAGCGCGAGGAAATGGTAGAAAAACAAATGAAACCCGCCGAACGCTCCCGCCCGGCGCCTCCCGAATCACAGGCGATCCCGGCCAAACCACGCGCTGCGGCCCGACCTGAGCAGCCCTTTGGTGGAGCCGCGCCCGCCCCACTCCAACCGCCGGAGTTTTCTGCGTTTTATCCCGCTGGGATCGCGCCGGGACAGGCGTATGCGCTGATGGCGTTTGTCCACCTGGACAGTGTGCGTGACCGCGTGCGCGAGATTGCTGCCGGGTTCGCGGGCATGATGGGTGGTCAGCCGGTCAGCAGTTCTGCGCCGGGGCGGATCGCGGTAGATATAGGCAGCCTGATCACCTTTGTGCCGCAGATCGCCGGGATCACCTTCAATCCGGCTGAATTGATCGTCACCTGGACTCCGCCCTACCAGAGCGCGACATTTTTGTTCACCGCGCCTGCCGATCTCAAAACCGATTTGACCGGGCAGGTGATGGTTTTTCATGGCCCCTTGATCGTTGGGGAAATTCCGGTCAGCCTCAAGCTGGTGACGCAGACAGCAGCAGCTTCGCCCGCGCTCAACCAGTCCGGCGAACTGCGGCGGCTGGACCCGGTTTTCGCATCCTATTCGCATCGTGACAGCCCGGTGATGGAATATTTCCGCCGCGCCCGGCATAACACCGGGCAGAAAATGCTGGTGGATGTGTACGATCTACGCTCCGGCGACCATTGGGCGGATCGCCTGCTGGAAATGATCGATCAGAGCGCCGTGTTCCAACTCTTTTGGAGCCAGCACAGCGCCCAATCGACGTACTGCCGCAAGGAATGGGAATACGCCCTGCGACACCTGCCGCAGCGCCCCCGGTTTATCCAGCCGGTGTGGTGGAATGCCCCGATGCCCTCTCCCCCGCCCGAACTGGCTGATCTGCATTTTCAGCGGATCGGGCTGCCCTCTACGACGCGCGCGCAGCTTGTGCTGGCGCAAGTACGCGGTTTATTCGGGCGATAGCGCCTATTTCTCGTGATGAGCGACACACCCTGAGCATCTGCCAGGGTGTTTTTTTGTTGGAGTATGAATTAATTTTTTTTGATCGTGACATAAAAAAACTACGACAATAACGGCCTCATTGTTCTATTGTCAAGAAAAGAATATTCATTATAATTTAATTTAATCTATATTGTTTGGAAGGTTAGCATTGATTTAGGTTTTCCGTGTTACCGCCATGCCGAACAGATAAGGTCCGGCAAAGCGTCACACAAAAATCGTGATTATAAATCTCCCACAAACCAGAGGACAGAAGAAAATGGCAGCTTATACCATTGAGCAACTGAAAGACCAGCCCATCGTGATCTTTACCGCCGCGCCGGAATTTAATATCTCGCAGCATTTGATTGCGGCAAACCATGACGCCGGCAAAGTCATCAGCAGTCAAAACCAGGCCGTCTTCTATATCCAAGATCTACGGCAGATGCGCCCGCCCACCATGGATGAACTCATGTTTGCCGCCGATCTATTGGCACGCAGCCATAATGCGCTGTATCACCACCCGCAAATCCGCCGAGAAATCACTGTTACTTCGAATATGGCGCTCAGAATGTCGCTTGAGGGAATGAATTCCGAGATTTTTGGTAATGTGGATTCATTGATCGTTGAGACCCTGGAAGAAGCGTTAGAGTACGCTCGCGGCGAACGCTAGGTTTGTACAATCCCACCAAGACACGCCAGAGTCCCTGAAAATTTATCTTGACAGTACGGGGGGATTCTGGTATCCTTCACCCATCTTCCTGAGTAGCTCAATGGCAGAGCAATCGGCTGTTAACCGATGGGTTGTAGGTTCGAGTCCTACCTCAGGAGCCAATCAACCCCTTGCACATGCAGGGGGTTGATTTTTTTCGTATCGTGATTACGGTAGCGCCGCCACGTCCCACACGCGCACGAGATTATTGATTGCGCTGGCGATCAAAATAGTTCCATCCGGCGACCATGCCACCGCTCGCACTTCGTCCCCCATCTGGAAAACGATCACCGAATCACCGCTGGTCGCATCCCACACATGCACGGCACCATCCCGCGCACCTGCCGCCACTAAACGGCTGTCCGGCGACCACGCGACCGCAATCAGCCGCACCGGGGAATCGCTGAGGGTGAGCAATTCGTCAGCGCTGGCGGCATCCCAAATTTTGACTGTATTATCCCAACTGCCGCTGGCGATCTTCGTCCCATCCGGCGACCACGCGGCAGCAATCACGCTGTCTTTGTGACTCAACACCCCGGTTTGTTCCAGACTCGCCGCATCCCACAAATATAACGATCCGTCTGAACTGGCGGTGGCGATCACGGCTCCATCGGGCGACCAGATCACCGAAGTCAGGCTGGCGGCATGTTCCAACACACCGATCTGCTCGAAGCTGGCGGCATCCCAGATACGAGCGGTTTTATCAGTGCTGGCGGTGGCGAGTTTTGATCCATCCGGCGACCAGACCACCGACTGCACCCAGTCGGTGTGTCCCTTCAAAGTCGCCAGGGATTTACCGTCGCTGTCCCACACACGGGTGGTGAAATCTAACGACGCGCTCGCCAACTGCGATCCGTCTGGTGACCACGCTAGCCCGCGCACGACGTCCGAATGCCCCTTGAGCACGCGCAAGGGTTCCAGATCGGCAGAATAGAACCAGATATTGTCGCTGGCCCCCACCGCGATCAGTGATCCGTCAGGACGGTAGGCGATAGTCCGCGAATCGGGAACTTCTATGACCCACTGTTCTGCGAGGGGATTTGCTCCTGCATCGAGCGACGGGGTGGGCGTTTGGGCGGCTGATGGTTGGTCAGCGTCGTCTTTATCGCCCCCGCAACCGGAGAGCAGCACGACGAACAGAATCAAGAGCAGGGTTATAATCCAGCGTCTCTTAGGTTGGATCATCATATTTTTTTGCCGCCGAATAGTCTGAGAGAAAAAGATTGCGCCAAATATAACACAGCTACCTCGGAATCGTCACCGGGCGGGCCGGAGGACGCGGCGGCGGCGGCGTGGGATGGTTGCGTATATGCGCCGCCAATACCGGAGGATGCACGCGCACAACGCCCCCGGCGGCCTGCTGAATCAGCGATTTGTGGACCAATTCGCCCAGCGTCGCCTCATCCAGATCGGTGCGCTGCGCGGTGATACCGAACAACAGCGCGATCTCTTCTTCGCTTAACCCGCGCAGCAGCGTTTTACATTCCTCTTTGACATTTTCCTCCGCCGCGAGGCGCGTCGCCGCCAGAGTAACGCCGGTGTTGTAATCCTCAATGGGGATCGGCTGCAACTTGTCGGCATGTTTAAAACCCGCCCGCAGCAGCCCGGCGAATCCCCCTGTCGCGCGCATCAACAGACCGACGGCGCGATCACTGCGCTGCATTGTGCGCCCTTCGAGCGCCTGGATCATCGACCAGGCGTCCTCATCGTTATAGGGTCCCAGATAGACCGGGTTATCGTGGAACAGTTCGACAAACGGTTCTAACACCGCCATCTGTTCTTCATCGCGGATCAGGTAAGGCAGGCTGTTACGGGTAAACGTCACAAACGCTACCTGATATTTAAACCTGTCACGCAGGCTGCGCAGCGCCACGAAAAAATATTCCGGCAGGGTATTGAGCATCCGCTCGAACTCGTCCATGATATACACGATCCGCACCGGGTTCTGCTGGTAGCGGCGGCTGGTCAGGATCGCATCAAGCAGGCTTTCAAGATGGCGCAGCGCGAGATGACCGTGCAGCCAGTCGTTGACATCGGTCACGCCCAAATGCGCGCTCTCAAACTGTTCTTGCAGGCGCGCGACCCGGTTCACCAGTTCGGGATCGGTGGTCTGGTGCGGGCCGGGCATATAGGTCGGGAACAGTTCGGAGGTGATCGTCGTCCGATGGATCAGTAGTTCAAAACCGGGCCACGCCATCGCCGCAATATCGCCGCGATCCGTCGGCAGCGGCGGCAGCAGCGCATTAGGATCAATGCTAACCGCGAGCAAAGCGCCTTTATGCAGCGCGTTGGGCGCAAAACGTTTCCAGGGGCTGTTCGGGTCCGAGATATGCAGCCGCTCCTGGTCTAAAAATTTGAGCAGATTCGACTTGCCGACACTCGGCGCGCCGATCACCGAGACAGACGCTCCCTGATCCAAGGCCCCAATAATGTCCGACACTTCTTGCTGGCGAAAGCTGGGTGGATAATAACGCTCGGCCATAAATCATCCTCGCGGAAATTAAGATCGTGTTTGCATTGTACGCCAGCGCGGTGGGTTTGCCAACTCTTCGCCTGCTATCCTATAATCTTAGGCGACGCTGCTTTAGTCTTTGTTCACCTACCCCCTCCTCTCAGTCTCCTCCCCACAGAGGGAGAAAGGGTTGGAGGATGAAGGGTAAATGGCTATTTGTATCCAGGCGTTTCTTCAACGCCTGTTTTCTCGCTGTCTGAAGGAATAAATCATGGCAAGACAACCGAATAAAGAGACTCTGCTCGACTGGTACCGCCAGATGGTCCTTATCCGGCGGTTTGAAGAACGCTGCGCCGAACTGTACCAGCAGGGATTGATCGGCGGCTTTTTGCACCTCTATATCGGCCCGGAAGCGACAGGGGTCGGCGCGGTCGCGGCGCTGCGCGAACAAGATCATGTGATCACGGCCTACCGCGATCACGGCATCGCCCTGGCACGCGGCCTGGATGTCAACCGGGTGATGGCCGAAATGCTCGGCAAACGAACCGGGGTCAGCGGCGGCAAAGGGGGCTCGATGCACCTGGCGGACCGCGATCTGCACATGTGGGGCGGTTATGGCATCGTCGGCGGGCATCTGCCGCTGGCTGCCGGGATCGCGCTCGCGGCGAAATATCAGGGTAAAGATGAAGTGGTTGTGGCGCTGATGGGCGACGGCTCGACTAATATTGGTTATTTCCACGAGTCGTTGAACCTGAGCGCGGTTTGGGATCTGCCGGTGGTCTGGCTGGTCGAAAATAACCAGTATGGCATGGGAACCGCTGTCGGGCGGGCCAGCGGCGCCGTCGAGATCGTCAATAAGGCGAATGCGTACTGCTGCGGGGCCGATGGGCATGGCATGTTGCAAGGGCCGCGCGTCGATGGCATGGACGTGATGGCCGTCTACGATGCGATCAGCGAAGCCGCCGAACACGCCCGCAAATATGGCCCGGTGTTGGTCGAATCGCTCACCTACCGCCTGGAAGGTCACAGCATGGGCGATCCGCAGCGCTACCGCACCAAAGAAGAAGTCGAGTCGTTCCAGACCAAAGGCCCAATCGGACGTTTCCGCGCGCTCTTGAGCGACAAATATAAGGGCGTTGAGTCGGCGTTGGATCGGATCGACGAGGAAGCGCTCAAAGCAGTTGATGATGCGGTGGAATTCGCCAAAAACAGCCCCGACCCGACCTATGACGATTTGGTCAGCCACGTGTACGTTGATTGAGGTTAAGCATGGCAGATAAAGTCATTACGATCCGTGAGGCGCTAAGCGCAGCCCTCCGCGAAGAAATGCAGCGCGACGAGCGCGTGTTTATTATGGGTGAAGAAGTCGGCGTGTGGGGCGGCACGTATGCCGTGACACGCGGGTTCATTGACGAATTTGGCGAAAAGCGCGTGCGCGATACCCCCATCTCCGAAATGGTGATCGCCGGAGCCGCTGTCGGCGCAGCGATGGCTGGGCTGCGTCCGATTGCCGAGATCATGACCATCAACTTCGCCTTTTTGGCCCTGGATGCTATTGTCAACCATGCCGCCAAAGTGCGTTATATGTTTAATGGGCAGTTCACCGTGCCGCTGGTCATTCGTACCACCACCGGCGGCGGCAAACAACTGGGCGCGACCCATTCTCATGCGCCTGAAGTGATCTTCGCGCACTTCCCCGGCCTCTATGTGGGCGTTCCTGGCACCGCTTATGACGCTAAAGGGATGCTCAAAGCGTCGATCCGGGACGATAACCCAGTGTTATTTGTCGAACACAGCACCATGCTTCAGCGCCGCGCCGCCGTCCCCGAAGACCCGGACTTCGTTCTGCCTATCGGCAAAAGCGATGTCAAACGCCGGGGTAAAGATGTCACTATCGTGACTTACGGCAAGGGCCTGGAATGGTCCATGACTGCCGCCGACACGCTGTCGAAAGACGGCATCGAAGCCGAGATCGTCGATCTGCGCTGGCTGCGCCCGCTGGACCTCGAACCTGTTTTCGAGAGCTTCAAAAAAACCAACCGCTGCGTGGTGGTCGAAGAAAGCCTGCCGATGTTCAACATCGGGGCCGAAGTCGCCGCACAGATTCAGCAAGAAATGTTCGATTACATGGATGCCCCGGTCAAGCGTGTGTCCGCCATGGACATCCCGCTGCCCTATTCCCGCGAGATCGAACTGATGGCGCTGCCGAGTGCTGAAAAAGTGGTAGCCGCCGTAAAGGAGTTGGTGTAATGGCCGAACAAATCATCATGCCCAAGCTGGGCTTTGATATGGCCGAAGGGCGCCTGATCACGTGGCGCGTCAAGCCCGGCGACACGGTTAAAAAAGGCACGGTCGTTGCTGAAATCGAAACCGACAAAGCCACCATCGAGATCGAAACCTCTGTCGAAGGCACGATTTTATCGCTGCTGGCGACGGAAGGTGATGTCGTGGCGGTGGGATCGGCGATTGCGGTGGTGGGCGCAGCGGGCGAAACGTTCTCCGGCAACGGGGGATCGCCCGCGGCAAAGGCTCCTGCCGCTGAAGCTGCTCCGGCGGTACAGTCCGCTTCTGCCCCGGCTGCGCCTGCCTCGGCAGCACCAGCCGCCGCTCCGGCTGAGAGTCTGTCCGCTGATGAGTTTGTAAAGATCAGCCCCATCGCGCGCCGCCTCGCCGACGAAAAAGGCATCGATGTGCGCAAAGTGCAGGGGACCGGCCCCGGCGGGCGTATCGTGAAAGCAGATATTGAGAATTTCCCGGTGGGCGAAGCCCCCGCAGCTCCCCTGACTCCGGCGGCGCCCAAACCTGCCGCGCCCAGCACCCCGGCGATTCCGCCTGCTGCCACACGGCCCTCGATGCCCACGTTCAGCGATATTCCGAGCGGGCCGGACGTGGAGATTATCGAACTCAGCCGGATTCGCGCCCGAATCGGCCAACGGTTGGTCGAGAGCAAACAGTTTGTGCCGCACTTTTACGTCACCAGCGAGATCGATGTGGCGGCGGCGCTCGAACTGCGTAAGCAGCTTAACGAGAGCATTCCTGACGAAGCCGGAAAAATCAGCGTCAACGATCTGGTAGTGAAAGCTGTCGCGCTGGCCCTGCGCCAGTATCCAAACCTGAACTCACATTACTACGGCGATAAAATCGTCCGTCACAAGCGGGTCAATATCGGGATCGCCGTGGCGCTGCCCAGCGGTGGGTTGATCAATGTGACTTCGTATGATGCGGATAAAACTTCGCTTGGCACGATGGCTGTGCAGAACCGCGATATGGTCTCCCGTGCGCGTGACGGCAAGGTAAAACCCTATGAAATCGAGGGCAGCACTTTCAGCGTCAGCAACCTGGGACCGTATGAGGTGGATGAGTTTATCGCGATCATCAACCCGCCCGAAGCTGGAATCTTGGCGGTGGGGTCGGCTAAAAAGGTTCCGGTCGTGCTAGACGATGGTACGATTGGCGTCGGAATGCGCATGAAAGCCACCGTGAGCGTGGATCACCGTGTCAGCGACGGCGCGGAAGCCGCCGAATTTATGCGCTATCTCAAGGGGCTGCTTGAACACCCCATGCGGCTGTTGATATAAATTGAGAGGGGCAATTTTACCCCTATCCCCCCCCTTTCCCCGCTGCGCAGCGAAAGGGGGAGAAGGGAAGACCGGGTGTCATTTGCCGCGTCCCTACGAAAACATGCCGACTGTGGTCCCCTCTCCAACCTGGTTGGAGAGGGGGTAGTGGGTGAGGCCGCGTTCGATCCCTGACGGCGCTCCTCTTTTTCTCTTAAATTATCGGCTTATTGAGTGACCATGCCTGACAAAAAAGTTTTGCTCCTTCCGGCGCTGTTTACATTGGCGCTCGCACCTGTGTTTATCGTGGCGCTGCTCACCTTCCAGCCGGATAAAAAATGCCCTGTGTGTGATTGCTCAGCGGTTCCCGCCGGAGCCGTCGCCCATACACACGGAACCGGCATCGCGTTCGAAATCAAAGACGATCTCCAGTTGATCTTTAATGTCGGCCCGG
>JACRBK010000251.1 GCA_016234525.1 Chloroflexota bacterium | reverse complement strand
TTTGTAGTGATTCTGCCACACATGATCCTTCCCCGGCAAAAAACGCCGCTGATCCGCCCTGAAAAAGCTGTCAAAAGCTACCAGATTGTTTTCTGAGAGCTTTTGAAAGAGCGGCGCGTGTATAAATGAATAACGTAAACGAGTTGTGATAGACGGCACAAGGCAACTCTATCTTATGCCTTTATTGAAACGGCCAGTTCCAGATAGCGGGGATTAGCTGGCACTGAAACCACAAGGAAAGAGGTAATAATCATGGACATCACCCGTCATTGGCGCTTAAAAACCACTCGCACGCACCTGTTGGCGACTCACTGCCCGTCTACTGGCGCGGTGATCCTGCCGCAAAACGGCACCGTTTCGCCCACCACCGAGCGGTATGAGTTCGAGACGGAAGCCGAACAAACCAGCGTCCAGGCCGAAGACGCCAGTTACGCCCGCGCGGCGCGGTAGGATGTCAGTTATGGACCCGCACGAAACGAGCGCCTACCAACAGCGCCTCACGCATCAACTCGCCTATTGGGATCACGTCAACCGGGCGCAGCCGCTCGAAGGGGCGGGCGACGTGGAGTTGTTCCCGCTGTCCGGTCAGGGCAGCGTCTACAGTTTCACTACTGTGACCACCCCGGCGGAGCCGTATGCCGAGTTCGCGCCCTATGTGATGGCGCTGGTTAAGCTGGATGAAGGCCCCATCGTCACGGCACAGTTGACCGACCTGGGCGGCCCGCCTGAGATCGGGCTGCGTGTCGAGATGGTAGTGCGCAAACTGCGCACTGACGGCGTACACGGGATCATTGTGTATGGTCCCAAGTTCCGGCCCATTCTGTCCCCGGCAGGATAATACATTTCCCGGTCAAAATACGGTAAAATCCCAGGGCGGACGACAAGTTCGCCCTGTTTTTTTGCATATCTGCTGTGTTCTGTTGAATTTGTAGAGGCAGGCTTGCCCTGCCCAATCCGATTGATCGAGAGGGACAGCCGGTGAAAATCTTAGCGATAGAACACGA
Organism: Chloroflexota bacterium; assembly: GCA_016234525.1. Classification (GTDB taxonomy): domain Bacteria; phylum Chloroflexota; class Anaerolineae; order Aggregatilineales; family Aggregatilineaceae; genus JACRBK01. The sequence continues at coordinate 2,047 of JACRBK010000251.1, read as the reverse complement.
AACGCCCGGCGTGACGGCGGATCAATTCTGGCCGCTGGTGGAAGCCGAAGCCCGCCGCGCCTGGGAGCTTTACCAGTCAGGGGTATTCCGCGAGATGTATTTTCGCGCCGATGAAACCGTTGCGATCCTGATGCTCGAATGTGCGGGCGTGGATGAGGCGCAGCAGGTGTTAGCGACTTTGCCGCTGGTGCAGGCCGGGCTGATCTCGTTCGAGGTGATTCCGCTGATTCCCTATCCCGGCTTTGCCCGGCTGTTTTCCCCGCCAAAGGACTGAACCCAATGCGGCTTTCGACCGTGATTGTCAACTATAACACCCGCGATCATATCGCGCGGGCGCTGGCCTCGTTAGTCGAGAACAGCGGCGATCTATCCCACGAGATTTTTTTGGTCGATAACGCCTCGCGTGATGGCAGCGCCGACATGGTGCGTGAGCGATTCCCCACTGTGAGGTTACTCGCTTCTGAGACAAATCTCTGGTTTTCGGGTGGGAATAACCTGGGGATGCGCGCCGCTCAGGGCGAAATGGTCTATATCCTCAACCCGGACACGGTGATCCCACCTGGCGCGCTGCAAACGATGATCGCCTATCTGGACGCGCATCCCGAAGCGGGCGCGGTGACGTGCCGCATGGTTTTTCCTGATGGGCGCTACCAACGTACCTGTTCCAAACTGGCGGGATTCCTCGATCTGCTGTTCGACTATACGCTGCTGGGGCCGCTGCTCAAACCCTGGCGGGATCGTCGTCGGCGTGAAATGTGGTATGAGGGCTGGGATCGCGCCACGAATCACGTTGTCGAAGTCGCGCCCGGCTCGAATCTGATGGTTCGCCGCGCAGTGCTGGATCAAAGCGGCCTGTTTGACGAAGCCTTGAAACTCTATTTCACCGAGGACGATCTCTGCCGCCGCATTCTGGGGACGGGCTGCGAGATTCATTTTGTGGCCGGAGCGACGATCCAACACGAAGAACACGCCAGCATTAACAAAGTGCAGCGGATCGCCACGCACATCTATTTTAATGACCTGATCACCTACATGCGGAAATATCATGGGCGGCCTGCGGCGGCGCTGCTGGCCGTATTGGTTTTTCCTACGCGGGCGGCGATGTATCTTAAACAGTCCTTGAGGGGGTGAATCCCTATGGCGCTTGATCCAAATGCAGTTCCCGGTTTGCTGCGAGCTTTAGACAATGAGGATGTGTATGTGCGCATCACGGCGGCAGAGGCGCTCGGCAAGATCGGCAACCCGGTCGCGATTGGCCGCCTGTTCGACACCTTCAGCGATGATCGCCCGGACGTGCGGCGGCGCGTCGTCAAAGCCCTGGAACGGATCGGAGTCGAACCGAAAGCGCGGGCGGCAGCGCTCGTTGTGCCAGGGTTAGCGGGCGCCCTGCGTGATCCTGACGTATCTGTGCGTTGGGAAGCGGAATCAGCGCTGCGCCGGATCAATACGTCGGCGGCGCGTGCCGTCCTGGAGGAGTGGCGAGCGGCGGAGTAGCCGTCAGCCGTCAATTATCACCGAAAATCCAGATTGTATTGTAGGGGCGCTGCTTGCCGCGCCCAGTTTTTAGCCCCACCCCTTGATCCCCTCCCCACTGCGCTCCGCTGGTGGAGAGGGGAAAAATAGCTGTCATCCTGCGCCGCAGGCTCAAGCCGTGCGGCTAAAAATCAAAAACTTGGAAGCGCACTAAAGGCGCTGAAAACCAACCGATTTATAGCCCCTTATGCACATCAACTTTTTAATCTGGTCATGCGGTTGAAACCAGGGCGCGGCGGCGCCGCGCCCCTACGAAAATATGGTCGGCTGCGGCAGGGGGTGAGGCTGGTTTAAAATCTGGGCGACGCGGCGCCTCGCCCCTACACCAACCCGGTGGGCTGCGGCAGGGGGTGAGGTCGCTTTTGCTGAAAGCTGACCGCTGATAGCTGATGGCCTACCTCACGGCAGCCTAAACCCGCACTCTCCCTCACCGACGACACAGGTAGCGAAGGGGGTATCGCTGTCAGCCAGCCGTACCGTAAACGTATCGCTGGGCTGCGGCGACAGCCAGAAA
>JACRBK010000250.1 GCA_016234525.1 Chloroflexota bacterium | reverse complement strand
TGCGCTGCACCGCGAACTGATCAAACGCGGCACTCAGCCCGCGCCAGCGGCCCAGGTTGAAGAAAATGATCCGGCGCAGGTGATAATCTAAAGAAAAAAGGGGTTACAGGAGCAGGGTTGATTCCCTGCTCCATGTCGATCCGTTATCTAAATACCCCGGTGGGGTGACAGCCTAAACCCTGTTGGCGAGCGCGGGTTTCCAGGTCTTCAAGATAATCATAATAAGCTGTGTCCGGCTGATACGCATTAGATTCGGCATAACCCGCTGCGACCAGTTCCGCATTAACAAATATATCGCCTACATAGACGTAGCGCAGCAGCCGGCCATATTGATCCGTTTCGCTGACGTCCTGGACCAGCGTCACCGTCTGACCATCGACCAGATCGGCATTCGCCGAGGTCGCATCGTAATAACATGGCTCGTCGCGTTCCGGCGTGTTGACACCGACATACCGCACGCGGTAGACATCGCCGCCCATACGAACGTCAATGGTATCGCCGTCGATGATGTCTACGACCACTGCCGTTTCGCCCGTGATCAGATCCGGGTCATCTGCCCGTGGCGAGTCCTTATCGTCTTCCATTGGGGCGCAGGCCGCTATCCAACAGACTCCTATCACCAAAAATAACAGCCGCCAGGGGAACATTCGCCGCAAAGCCATAAGATATTTCCTCCGAGTCAAACAAAAAACCCCAGTGCGAAGACTGGGGTTTACTGCTTTATAGCGGGGGTAGGATTCGAACCTACGACCTCCGGGTTATGAGCCCGACGAGCTGCCACTGCTCTACCCCGCACCGTGATTAACCTCACTATATTAACAGTTTGAGGTCTACTCGTCAAGCCCTAGTTTGAATCTAATAAGTACTCGACAGATTCCTTAGTTAATTTATTAACACATTTTAATCTAACGGGCTACTGCATCTAGCCCACTTATAAAAACTGTCAGGCCGAAACTGCGCAGCGTTTGTGCGATCTCTTCCAGGTGTGACTCTGAAGGGGGTTGTAGGTCAGCCAGGGGGATCGCCCGGCCTAGCTGTTCATACTTCTCGATTCCCGTCCGGTGATAGGCCAGCAGATCTACTCTGGGCCTGTGTGGCAGGGTCGCGATATACCTCGCCGTCTGGTGGATATTATGCTGATCGTCATTCACACCGGGGATAATGAGCAGGCGCACGATGATCGTGGGTTCCCGTTCGGAGAGCTTTTGCAGATTGTCTAACACACGCCGGTTAGAGACACCCGTATAATCTTTGTGGCGAGCATCGTCCATCAATTTGAGATCATACAGAAACAAGTCCACCTGGGGCCGGATACGATCAAACACTTCCCAACTGGCATAACCGCAGGTATCAACCGCAGTGTGAATTCCCCTGGCCTTGCACATGCTTAAAAGCTCGTGCAAAAAGTCCGCCTGTTGAAGCGGCTCCCCGCCCGAAAAAGTCACGCTGCCGCCTGACTCTGCATCTTTTTCGATCTCCGCCAATATTTCCGCCGCTGAAAGCTCGCGCCCAACCATTTTCCGCGCACCGGTATCACACAGGGAGATACACGCCCCGCAGCGGTTACACTTTGCCCGGTTAAACACGATCTTCTCGCCGTTCCAGGTGAGGGCCTGCGGTTTACAGCCAGCGAGACAGGCCGCACAGTCCATACACAGATCAGAGCGAACCATCATTTCGCGGATCGACGCCTGGCTTTCGGGGACATAACACCCTGCGCAGCGCATGGGGCAGCCTTTAAAAAACACCGTCGTGCGAATGCCGGGGCCATCTTGCAGCGAAAAGTGTCGAATATCGAATACCCTGCCGGTTGCCACGCGGCTGCTCCTTAGGATGTCGTGTTGTATGATGTCTTGTCGTTGGACTGAACCGCTTACAAAGTCTATACTACAACTGAATCAGGTCAATAAGAGTATTTAGTGATTAGTTTTTATTAAAAACAGGCAGAACAGCAGACAGGTAATCTTTCCCGCAAGGAACGGTTCGAACAGTTGGATGATAAGCTATGACACAAGATACCCCTGCCCTTGAAGTGGAGGTGATCCAACGCCTGAGCGCCTTAGGACATACGATTGCCACCGCTGAATCCAGCACCGGCGGGCTGATCGCCAAACGCTTGACGGACATTTCCGGCAGTTCGGCGTGTGTCCTCGGCGGCGTTGTGGCCTATGCGGATGAGATCAAAGAGAAAATATTGGGCGTCCAAAAACAGACCTTGATAGACTATGGTGCCGTGAGTGAGCCAGTCGCACAGCAAATGGCCGACGGTGCGCGCCGCCTGTTCGGAACCGATTTTGCGCTAAGCGTCACGGGGATCGCCGGGCCGTTGGGTGCAACACTGACTAAGCCGGTAGGATTACATTACATCGGGTTGAGCGCCGCCAGCGGAACCAGGGTGCGCCGGTATGTGTGGCAGGGAGATCGTGATCACAACCGCGCCGCCGCCGCTGATGCCGCCCTTCGTTTGCTGCTAGAGTTGTTGGATGGAATAGAATGAAGCTCAAACAAAAAATCGGGACCCGTTGGGCCGGGCCGGGTGATCTGGACTGGTGCGCCGGGTTCGATCATCATGTGCCGCGCGGCGTGATCGAGCATAAAATCGCCGCACAAGAGATCGTAATCGCAGCATATGACGGGCAGCCGATAGGTTATCTCCGGTTGGAATATCTGTGGTCGATCATCCCCTATATCGCAATAATCCATGTGCTGCCCGATTATCAGCGCCAGGGAATCGGGCGCGCGATTCTGGCCTTTGTCGAGTCTGAAATGCTCAGCAGAGGGTGTGAGACGCTGATGAGTTCATCCCAGGTGGATGAGCCGGAGCCGCAAGCGTGGCATCGTCACATGGGGTTTGTCGAATGCGGCATCCTGGCGGGTATCAATCCCGGCGGTGTGGGCGAAGTCTTTTTCCGTAAGGTCTTATAAGGAGGGGTGCGTGGACGTTCGCAACTGGGAATTTTTAGACAAACAGTTGGCACAATTGGGTGACATTAGCCGCGAACTGGCCGGCAGCGGAATAGCCGATAAAATCGCGTATACGGCCTTTTTCTGGGTGTTGATCACCTATCACGCCAGCGCCGACGACAAGATTTTTCAGGCCGGGGCGATGTCGCTGCCGGATCACCTGACTCCCACACACCGCACCAAAATCGAGGCGATCTGCGCGGATTTGGACACCTGGCTGCGCAGGCAGGATGTGACCGATCATCCCCAGGCGGCGGCGCTGCGCCAGGCGATTGACCTGGGTTTGCAGGCGACCACTCACCCGTTGTTCGGATCGGTCGAACGCCCGTGATAACCTACCCCAGCGAGCGGCGCGGCAGATAAGTTGCCAGCACCAACGTGGTACTGACGCTGCCATATTTCAGTAGATGATCGACGAGCTGCTGAAGCTGTTCAACGGACTCAAACGTCCCCTTGAGCAGCAGATCGCGATCCCCCGCGATGCAGTAACACTCCGTGATCGCGGGCTGTTCCTCGGCAAAGACGCGCACCGGGTCACAGCGCCCGTTATGCGCCGTAACATGCAGATAGGCCGTGAGTCCCAATCCCAGTTTCGCGGGGTCTACCGCCGCATGAAAGCCGGTGATGATCCCGGCTTCCTCCATTTTTTTCACCCGCTCAGCCACTGCCGGGGCCGTCAGCCCGACCTGCCGCCCGATCTCCGAAAATGGCAGCCGGGCATCTTCTTGCAGCAGGCGCAAAATCTGCCGCCCCACAGAATCAAGCAGGCGGGCAGGATCAGCCGCTGATTTAGAATCGAAAGTGGACATGGCGATTCCGTTTAGATTCGAAAGTGCCGGGTCGTTTTTACCTCATAAATCCTGCGGTGATCCGGCTCCATCTGGCATAAGATCAACCTGTTCCGCGATTATAGCGGCATTCATAAGGAGCGTGCCATGAGCAGCCAGCAGTATTTTGAAGACGTCGCCCCCCAATGGGATACGATGCGCACCAGTTTTTTCTCTACCGCCGTTCGTGAGCGGGCCTTAGCCGCTGCGGGTGTGTCTGCCGGGAAGCTGGCGGCAGACATCGGCGCAGGCAGCGGATTTGTCACCGAAGCGCTGCTCAATGCCGGGCTGCGCGTGATCGCAGTGGATCAGTCGCAGGCCATGTTAGAGGTGATGCAGCAAAAATTCGGCGGTCAGCCGCTCACCTGCCGCCTGGGGACGGCGGAAGCGCTGCCCCTGGACTCAGCCAGCGTCGATTATGTATTCGCCAATATGTTTTTGCACCACGTCGAAAACCCGCTAACAGCGATCCGTGAAATGGCGCGGCTGCTCAAACCAGGCGGAAAACTGGTGATCACCGACCTGGACAGCCACACGTTTGAGTTTTTGCGCGAGGAACATCACGACCGCTGGATGGGATTCGCCCGCGCTGATGTGTCGGGGTGGTTCGAGCAGGTCGGGCTGTCCGGCGTGAGCGTGGGGGATGCCGAGTGCCAGTGCTGCGCCGATTCTGCTTGTGGCAGCCAGCGCGCCGAAGTGACGATCTTTTTAGCATGTGGAGTCAAGTAACCTGTTCTGCTAAAAACTGGTACATATTGGCTGGAATGGGACGCCGCAAGTGGCGTCCCCCTCGTGTAAGGAGTTCCCGATGGATCGTCAAGAACGACAGGCCCGGATCAAATCTTATGGGGCGGCGTATGAGCAGTTGATCGCCGCGCTGGAAACCTTCCCCAAAGAGATATGGCAGTTCCGCCCCGCCCCTGGCGAATGGAGCATCCACGACCAGATCATTCACCTGGCCGATTCAGAAGCCAATAGTTTTATACGGCTGCGGCGGGGAATCGCTGAACCGGGCAGCGCCGTATTGGGTTATGATCAAGACATCTGGGCGATCAAAATGGACTATCACGCCCAAAGCTGTGACGATGCGCTCCAGTTGTTCCGGTGGCTGCGCCACGTCAGTTACAATCTAGTCCGGTCTTTGCCAGAAGAAACATGGTCGAACACCATCGAACATTCCGAAAACGGCACCATGACGCTTGATGATTGGCTGAAAGTGTATGACGATCATACGCCAGGCCATATCAAACAAATGGAGGCGTGCTGCCGGGTATGGCAGGCGCAGCAGAAGTAAACCACCCTCTGGCGAAATTCACAGGATCATTGAAGATGAAACGTGTTGCAGCCTTCCTGTTGATCGTTATCGTGCTGATTTTTTATCGCCCGGCCACATCTACCGCCCTCCCCCCGCCACAAGGGGGGACAATCACCCCACCCCCTGATCCCTATACCGGGCTGGGGATCGACGATCTGACGGCGCGGTTTTATGGCCGGGGCGAGTTGATCATCGATCAAATTTTAGATACCTCGCTCGGATTCACCCGCTATCTTATTTCCTATCCCAGCGACGATCTGACCATCTACGGTTTTATGAATGTGCCGCCGGGTGATGGTCCTTTTCCGGTGATCATCGCGCTGCATGGGTATATCGATCCGGCGGTGTATGACACGCTGGATTATACGACGCATTACGCCGACGACTTCACGCGGGCGGGGTATCTGGTGCTGCATCCGAATTTGCGCGGTTATTGGCCGTCAGACGGCGGGCCGAATCTGTTTCGGGTGGGGATGGCGGTGGATGTGTTGAACCTGATCGGGATCGTGCAGCAGACGGGTGGGCTGCCGGGGGCGCTGCAACAAGCCGATCCGCATTCGATTGGGCTGTGGGGACACAGCATGGGCGGCGGAATCTCGCTGCGTGTACTCACGGTCAGCCCGGATGTTAAAGCGGCGGTCTTGTACGGTGCCATGAGCGGTGATGAGCGCCAGAACTTCGCCAAAATTCAAGAATGGTCAGGCGGGACGCGCGGGCTAGACGAAGTCGCTGTGCCCGATTCCGCGCTGCTGCGCATCTCTCCGATCTATTTTCTGGACCAGATTCAGGCGGCGGTGAGCATCCATCACGGCGAAAGTGATGAACTGGTTCCCCTGCAATGGTCGGTAGACTTGTGTGCCCAGTTGACCCTGTTAAATCAGCCGGTGGGGTGTTTCACCTACTCCGGACAGCCCCATACGTTTTATGGGGAAGGCGACCAGCTTTTTATAGAACGCACAGTCGCCTTTTTCGACACGCATTTGAAAGAAAAATCGGATCAATAGACGAAGGGAATCAATTTTTTGACGCGCTTTTGATACGCGGCATAGGCGGGGAACTGCTCACACAGCCAGATTTCTTCGCGGCGGGACTTGGCATCGAAAAACACAAACAAGACCACTGCCAGAACGAGTGTGATCAGGTGAAGGTTAAACAACGCCCACCCTACCGTGCTGAGAATCAACCCGCTGTAGATTGGATGGCGCACGATGGCGTACATTCCGTTTTCGATCAACTCACCGTCCGCTTTGGGGCGCGGGAACACCGACAGGTTATCCCCTAACTGCAAAACGCCGATCATCCCTGCCCCGCCGCCTACGGCCATAGCCACTACGCCTATAACGCTCACCCCAGCCGCCAGCGAATCGGGGAGATGGACTCGCGCACGAAGCAGCAGCGGCGCCAACGCGATCAGGGCAAACAGAAACAATTGGGTGACGACATACCATTCCCCACGCGAATTCGCCCACCAGGGCGGTGATGATTTCGACACCATAGGCTCCTTGCGAATATTTTATGGATAATCTGATTCTAAGATCGTTCAT
>JACRBK010000249.1 GCA_016234525.1 Chloroflexota bacterium | reverse complement strand
TCATCCCGGCGTTACCCTGGAATCCGTCGTGGGAGGTATGGTCGAACGCGGCGCACAGACTATCTTTATCGCGCCCGATTATCAGGCCGGGGCAGAGATCAGCCAGATCGATCAGCAATTTCCCGACACGGTAATTATCACTAATGTAGCCCTGCGCGCCGACGTGGTCGTGATGCTGCCTGCACTGGCTTCAGTGGGCAGCGTTGCAGCACCGATGGCTCAGGCTGCGCCGCCCGCTGCCGCTGAACCAGAAAGTTCCAGCGAGACGGGAGCAGGGATTCCGCTGATGATCATTTTGATCTTGACGATCTTCATCACTGTTGGCGGGGCAGCTCTGTGGCGCTGGCCGAATATAATCCTTGGGCAACGATTTGGCTTACCCTCGCAGAAAACAAAGGGCAAAAGCGCCAAACGGCGGCCCAGCAGCGCGCACACCAAAGCCCTGGTGATTGAACAAGCTGTCAAAGATCGGGCCACTAATTTTAAAGCCACGAGCGAACAGCAGCCGATTCTGCAAAAACTGTGTACCTATGTCTACGGCGATTTTCATTTCGATGAATCGTTTGCTATCGAACCGCCCTCCGGTGAGTTTTTAGGCGAATGTGGGATCGGGATCGCCACACCCGTCAACCGCACTGACGCGACTCGTATCGCCGCATTAGAGATATGGATGTTCGATAAAAACGACATCAAAACATCGACGAGTGTACTGGCAAGTCAATACGCCATGACCAACGATGAACTAACTAAGAAGTTAGAACCAAAAGGGCAGGTGATCCTGGCCGACACGGACGCGGTCATCGAGATGCAAACGAAAACGCTGCATCTGCGGGCGCGTGTGTTGGATATAGTGTACGGTTTTTCCGACACTTTCCCAACGGCCAGCTTCTTTGACCATATCGTGATTGAGATCGCGGTGTGGAAAAAATAGGACGGCGAATCAGGGCGTGACCAGAATAGCGGTACTCTCTCGTTCGCGCACCATGCCGACCGGCCACCAGGGAGCCATACACGCCGCCATGCCTGCCGCGAAAGCGTCCAACTGATCAGCGGGCAGAGCGATCAACAAGCCGCCACTGGTCTGCGCATCAAACAGAAGCATTTGCGCAGCTTCAGGCAGATCGCCATCAAAGCGCACGCCATCCTGATACGCCTCGCGGTTCGCTATCGATCCGCCGGGAAAAATCCATTGTTCGGCATAATCACGCACCCCATCCAGCCAGGGAAGACGCTCAAATTGCAGGTGGAGTGTTACCTGGCTGGCAGCAGCAATCTCAGAGGCGTGGCCGAGCAGCCCAAATCCGGTAATGTCTGTCGCGGCATGAGCGCCTAGAGACACCGCAATCCCTGCCGCCTCGCGGTTGAGCCGGGACATCCATTCGATGGCTTTGCTAATATGGGCAACATGGGCCTGATCGCGTTTGGCCGCAGTGGTAATGCAGCCCGTGCCAAGCGGTTTGGTCAGAATCAGGATCTCACCCGGACGTGCCCCGGCTTTCGTTAGCAGCCGGGCCGGGTGTGCCAACCCGATCACCGCCAACCCAACCTTCGGCTCTTTGTCCTGGATAGTATGCCCGCCAGCGATCACGGCCCCGGCCTGCCGCACCTTTTCCGCCAACCCATGCATAATCTCCCCACTCATCTCCAGCGGCAGATCGGGCGGCAGGGCAGCAATGGTCAACGCCAGAAGGGGAGTACCGCCCATCGCATACACATCACTCAGCGCATTGGCAGCAGCAATCGCTCCATACTGGTAGGGATCGTCCACAATAGGCGTGAAAAAATCGGTGGTGAAGATCAGTGCTCGTTCATCATCCAGCCGGTACACGGCAGCATCATCAGGCGCGCCTAATCCCACCAGCAGATCGGGGTGATCGACCGTGGAGAATATTTCTTGCATGGGACGCAGCACGTGCGCCAGGGCCGCCGGGGCCAGTTTAGACGCTCAACCCGCGCACGACGACAGCGCGGTCAGGCGTATTAACTCTTCACGAGTCATGGGATTCAGGTGGATGAATTACTAGATCATAGGGTTTTATACATTTAAACCTGTTCGCATCCGGCAGCCAATAGGCCACCGTGCGTTTACCTACAATATATTTTATAAGAGGGCCGTGTTTAGTCTCAAACCGAATTTGAGTAATTTCCGGTTTCCAGAAATAAGCCACCACCCTACTGTGACGCAGCCAGCGATAAAACCAGCGCCCTAGCGGGAAAATCCAAGTTTTGATGAATTGCACCAGTCGGATACGAACGGGATTCCACACATGAAGAGAACGCCCGCGCCACCATCCCAGCGGCCCACCTATGACTCGATAAGTCTTGCTGCCACGTTCATAATGGGTGACACACCCGATCAAGTGCTCTTCGAGAACCACACTCATATCACGCAGCTGGTTATCGTCCCCGCGCGTAATCAATCCTCCCGGCACACAACGAACAACCCGGTGAACTACTTTGTTACGATCGGGGTTAGAATATTCGGGAATGATGTAGACTACTACATCACCGGGGCGGACTACAGACAATGGTACACGATTCACTTTCAGGCAGTCGCCCACCCGAAACGTACTGCGCATACTCGAACCGCGATAAAACAGCGAAAGAAATTGTTCTGGCATAATGCTCTTACTTCATCGCCGCGTCAATCGCGTTCCAATCCACATAATCTTTTGAAAAGCACATCCGGTAAGCGGGAAGCTGAGAACAGAGTTCAGCAAAAAAATTGAATGCCCAAGTCTTATAGTCGTCGGGCAGCACATGAAAATAACCCCCGTGTTCGTTCCATAATGCCCGAAGGATTTCCGGCGTGCCAAGCGGGATCAATTCAAAATGATCCCCTTGTTCTAGCCAGAACAAGCCGCCTACTCTAGCAGTCAAAGTCTCACTGACTGTCAGCCCCCACGGTGTCCCAAATGCAGTGACCAATCCATCCACGTTGCGCAGCATCACATGATCATCACTGAGAATCGTGCCCGACAGGGCCAGTTTGCCGACCGTCGTTTTTCCCCCGCCATCAGCAGCCAGGAACAATGCCACTCTATTATTCCGCAGCACGCCACAGCAATGCAACATCAGACTCGAAAACACAGGCAGAAAGATAGCATAGAGGGATGGGTGAATATTGAATCCTGTAATCAATTCTCCCAGGTGAGGCGAAAAAAAAGCGATATGTTCACGTCGCATAAAATCAAACAGGTTCACTGAGTCCGGGCGCAGTTCAAAATAGACTCGATTGGGATAGTCCGTGCAGACCAACAGGCGTTCGCGGACCAGTGGAGATCGCAGTAAATTACTGTCGAGAAAAGAGTGGCGGCAACGCAGCAAGCGGTTTTGATTGTCGGGATCGAGCGGGGGGAGCGTCAAAGTTGCAGGATCAATACTCTGAAAACGGTAACAGATATCGGGCTGAGCATCGTGGCGCACCGGAAAATGATCAAACATACTGCGCCAAAAAGTACTCAACGGCACATCGGATTCAGTACGAACCACAACGTCTGCTACCTGGTAACTATACAAATACATAATCCTGCTCCAACTGTTGACCTTCATCTGCCATGGCGAGTGCGATTCTCTACTGTTCTAAAGCACACAAAGGTGATCGACTTTTTTCTGTCACCAAAAGCCTATCACCTTGTGCGTATTTCAAGTTAGTTCAAAAATAACTACCCGAAGTTGGTTCCCGCAGTGCAGCTTGTAGGAAACAACGACCCAGTAGCACAGCCTTCAACGGCGGCTCCACCAGATCCTGTGCACCCCCCCAGGGTCGGGCTAATGCCCGTTGGAGAGCAGCGATCTTCCATAAAAGGCAGTGGGCCAGCGGTACAAGTATAGTCTACTGGATTAAAACCAGTCCCGCAGATACCCTCTGTTTGCCCCTGTGCACCAGCGCCCGAAAGGTCAGCGATCATAGGGGGTTGATATGAACGTTTTGTTTTACTCATGATATTTGTCCTCTGCAATTTTTGTGTCGGATGCTAGAATATTTTACGTGAAGCAGGAAACAGCCCCATCTCATCTGCATGTTTACAAAACTGATGGGGAGCATTTAGCTGTTGGGTGACATGATAGGTGTTGGCCACACAGTGCCCCCGACAAACTGGCCGGTGCAAACACTGTTTACAGATCCCCTCAAGGTGGTTGGGGATGAGTTCACGCAATTTCACCAGCCCAGGGTGATAACACCACACATCGCGCAAATTATCGGTGGCCAGATTTCCATAAATCAAATCTGGGATTGTGACCCCGATACCGCACAGAGCTAATTGACCATTACCCAAAACGCCCAAGATGTTACGAATACTACACTGATGCTTATGATCGCGCCACAATTCCTCAAGCGTATAAAACGCGAAAGGAACGTCTAAAACAATCCGCATTTGATGCTTGGGTTGGATTTCATCCACAATCCGCCGGTGCAGTGCCAGGATCTCCTCAAGCTCTAAGCCGTTCTCTTCTCCGAAGCGTTCACCCCGTCCAACACGCTGTACATGATTGAACTTGACCGATCCACAGCCCAGTCCTTCGGCCAGTTCAATCAAAGGGGCGATTTCGCCCACGTTACCCCGATGGAGTGTGCAGATCATCTGGACGGGGAAGCCTGCTTTAACCAGTGCCTTGATCCCCCGGAGAGCGTCGTTGTAACTACCGTCAACCAGACGCATATATTCATGCGTTTCGCGAGTAGCACCATCCAGGCTCACTGAGATGAAGTTCATGGGACCCTGTTTGAGAAAGGATGCCATTTCATCATCCACCAGCGTCCCGTTGGTCTCCATCGCTATTGATAGTCCCTCGTTATAAACGAGTTCGACGATCTCACGGAAACGCGGGTGCAGCGTGGGTTCACCGCCTGTTAGTTTGACAGTATACAACCCTAACTCTTTACCCTGGTCAATTGCTTTTTTAAGCAGTTCGAGCGAGATAAAATTGCCGTCGCCTTCTATAGCCTGTGTGCGACCGTATTTTAAGAATGAGGGTGTGATCCAACAGTGACGGCAGGCCAAGTTACAGGCTCCGGCAATATAGAGATATAGCGACCCTAGACGTGGTACACCAGGCGGCAGATCGATCGCCCGCGGTGTTCCAGCTTGGGAGTAGAGAGGAGTGATTTCAGCTGCGGACGACATTGATGGCTCCAGTTTGGAATAAAAAACGGCGATAGCAGTCGTGCGAATCGGCCCGGTTATAATCCCCGGTCAGTGAATAGGCTAGACCCGGACACCCTCCATTACAATAGGGTGCCCACTCACAGTCTTGGCAACCCAAAACTTCTTGCATAGGAGTCAACCGGCGTTCGCGTAGAGCGACCATATGCGGGTGTTTGAGCCACACTTCTTCCAGTGAATCGGTAGTGATATTGCCTAATGAAACTCCGGTAAGGACATGGCACGGCACAATCGTTCCATCATGTAAAACATCCATGTTATAAAACACACCGCCGCAACCTGATAGACAGCCCATCTGCCATTGGGTTGGTCTCTCACCGGTCTGGCGGGCGTGCTCCATCTCTGCAAAGTGTTTGCGTTTCGATTGTGGTCCAGCCGAGGCTGTGATCCGGCCTGGATAACGTTCTTCGAGCCGCGCCAAAATTCCCATAGCAATCACCTGCTCATCTGCTGTCAGAGTGATTTCAGGCTGGTTTTCGCAGCCAGCACCCATCGGCATCGCTTCGTTGGTTCCGAAAGAAGGCAGGCCCATTTCGTCTAACAGCAGACCGGCAATGTTTTCGAGGTCTTGGAAGTTATGACGGTTGATCGTCACCCTTACCACTGTCCGGAACCCAGCCTGACGGAGCAGTTGCATCCCGCGTATCGCGTGTTCAAAACTCTTAGGCCGGCTCTGATTGTGAACATCAGCAGTTGAACCATCAATTGAAATCTGGATGTAATCAAGACGAAGCCGGCGTTTGCCTAACTGGAATTGTTCCAGCACTTTTTCAGTAATCAATGTCCCATTGCTCAAAATGCTGTAACGCATCCGGTTTTCGATCACGCCATCAATCAATTCAAACAAATCGGGACGAGTAAAGGCTTCACCACCGGTGAAAGTCACACGCATAATTCCCAATTCACCTAACTGCTTAAAAAAATTGAGCCAGGTCTCAGTAGGCAGGTCTTTGAGCGCGACCATCTCATCGGCGTAAAAACAATATTTACAGCGCAGGTTGCAGCGTCCGGTTATGGCGATTTGCATACTTTTAGGTATGCAAATTGGCTGTAAAGCAGTCATGGTCTTCCCTCAGTTAAATTAGAATACAGAAAATATTCAGTATGATCAGACGGGTTTGTCTAGATGGAACCTACCATCTGGTTCTTGAGCATATAATCAACAAAGAGGGTAACATGCTCATCGACAAGATCGGCGGGAACCTGATCATAGGACTCTTTGATGGTCTTGATGATCGCGGGGATATCGTGACTGCCATCGCATAGACGAAAAATGGTTATAGCCATATTGTTAAGCAATTTAATCTGGTTGGTATCTGGATTGAACATCAATGCTCCGTGTTCGTTTTCCTCACGGATCACTATATCAGGATTACGAACCAATTTGGTTGACATAAATTTTCTCTCCTCATAGTCTATATTCTATTCCGAAAAATGAACCTTCCGGGAGAACTAAGTTCCCCCGGAAAATCATCTCTTGTCAATCCACACTCAAGTGGAGTACCGGTGTGGTTTCCCTTAGACTAGGGGACCCACTTGCAGTTGTCTTGCCAACCCAACAGGAAGCTATAAATTTTCGTGCATTGTAGGGTCGGGCGAGCTTCATTGTTTTCGGCGCCCACCTTCAGGCCATCCAACAAGGCGTCGTCAGTGACGATATAAAGTACAGCGGATTCAAATTCAGCGGCGACTTCAGGTGCATCTTTTTCACCTTCAGGGACCACCACAGTAGCTGTATAGCTAATGCTCTCATTTTCGGCATCGAATACTGGGGCAGTCAACGACAGCGACACCACTACATCATCAATTTCTAGAACGGCCTGGGCAACCAAACCATCAGGATGCGAAGCCCAAATCTGAGCAAGTTCACCAGTGCTGACCGCCCCGACACCCGCGTAAGGGGTAGATACCAGCCATTCGGTGTCTTCGCCTACGCCCTCGAGTGTCAAGGTGTAGGTTCCGTCCATATTATCGATCATTGTGCCACTTTCGGCTTCTTGGATAAAGAAACCGGCATATGTTTCGTCCCCTTCAGCATGTACCGAAGCCAGAGGGAGCATAACAACCAACATCACAACAACAATAGCGAGACGAACAACGGTTTTCATGGGGTAAATCCTCCTAGGGTTAGGTTGTCTTTGCGTACTTACGAGCCATCCGATTAATTGCTCTTGATTACTAAGTCGCAAAGAAGTGACGTTTGGGGTTGATAAAACCTGTAAATTTTATTAGTTTTATCAACCTGAGTATAGTACTGAATACCCAGGAGGCAAATCAACTCAACCATACAAGAGACAATAACATAGCCGAGATACGTCACTGTAGTGGAAATAGTCACCAATTGAAACGGCTGATCAGCAGATAAAGTTGATACTATTTGATTAATTACGAAAGAAGAAACACTCATCCATGCGGCGCATTGCGCAACCCCCCAACCTTATTGTATGCTTGCACCCAAAGCACTAATCGCAACCCGTAAGGAAGGAGGCGCGCGGCCTTCAAACACCGCGCCACACCGATGCCTGCAAACCAACCCGTCTACCGCAAAGCGGCGCTTGACAAACTGGCCTCGCCCGAAGAACTTGACCAACTGATGCAGATCACCCGGCCCGGCGCATGGCTGCTGCTGGCAGCTTTTGGCGTAGTGCTGCTGATTGCCCTCTCCTGGAGTATCTTCGGTCGAATCACCACCACCCTCGACCAGTCCGGCACGCTGACGCTGCGTAACCCGGTGGTATTTGTCCCGGCTCCCCAAGCTGGCCAGATCGTCGAAATTTCGGCGCAGCCCGGCAGCCTGATCGCGGCTGAACGGCCTATTGCGCGCGTCTCAACGGCGACTGGCACAGTCAGCATCACCAGCCCGGTGAATGGGCGGGTGATCTCTGTGCGGGTGCAGATCGGTGAGCCAGTGGACGCAGGCACCCCGTTAATCAGCGTCGAGTCGTTTGATCGCCCCACCCAACAGCAAGAGATCGTGACCTATGTGCCGTTGGGGGACCGGCAGCAAATTCGCGTCGGTATGGACGTTCAGATTTTGCCCTCGAACGTCGAGCTAGAAAAATATGGTTATCTGGAAGGGCGGGTGCAGTCGGTGGCGCGATTTGCCGCGACTCAGGATGAGATTCGCGCTGTCTTGGGCGAAGTGAATTCGGTGAATGATCCGAGCGCCGGGGGTGCTGTATTTGAGGTGCGCATCGCGCTGACTACCAACCGCGCAGGTCACTATATCTGGTCCGCGTCCGACGGCCCATCGACGCCCATTGTGAGCGGAACCCCCTGCCTGATCAAAATCCAGGTAGAAAACCAGCGCCCGATTGAAAAAATCTTTAATCTGGTTTCCTGACAGGGGCAGCAGCTATGGATAACACTATTCCCCACAAACAGCGCAGGCGCGTCAAAACTCCGACGGTCCTACAAATGGAGGCGGTCGAGTGCGGCGCAGCGTCGCTGGGTATTGTGTTACAGTACTATGCTAAATATGTGGCGCTCGAAGAACTGCGTCTGGCGTGCGGCGTCTCTCGTGATGGCAGCAACGCGCTGAATATCGTCAAGGCGGCGCGTGGTTATGGCTTAGAAGCGAAGGGTGTGCGACGCAGCAATATCGAAGGACTGCTGAACCTGCCCCTGCCGCTGATCGTGTTTTGGAAGTTCACCCATTTTCTCGTCGTCGAAGGTTTTGGCAAAGACCGGGTGTATATCAACGACCCAGCCACCGGGCCGCGCACTATCTCGCTGCAAGAATTCGATGAGTTTTTCACCGGGATCGCCCTGGTGATGGAACCCAGCGCCACCTTTGAGAAAGGTGGGCGGCCTTTTAAGCTGTCTGGGGCGCTGCGCCAGCGGCTCGCCGGATCAGAACTCGGTTTGCTCTATGTGCTGCTCGCCAGTCTATTTCTGGTCATCCCCGGTTTGATCGTCCCGGTTTTTTTGCGCATTTTCGTAGACGATATATTGATCGGCGGGCAGAACTGGATTTTGCCACTGCTGAGTGGGATGATCCTGGCGGTGATTATCAACATGAGCCTCACCTGGCTCCAACAAGCCTATCTACTGCGACTGGAAACCAAACTATCCATCGGCGGGTCCAGCCGGTTTTTCTGGCATATTCTGCACCTGCCGGTAGAGTTTTTCTCGCAGCGTTACGCCGGGGATATTGCCTTTCGGGTGCAGGTCAATGACCGGGTGGCGCAGTTACTCTCCGGCGAACTGGCGACGGCGGCGATTAATTTGCTGTTGGCGACGTTTTACGCCTTGCTGATGCTGCAATATGATGTGCTGTTGACGTTGGTGGGTGTGGTCATGGTATTGATCAACATCCTGGCGCTGCGCTCGATCTCGCGCCGCCGGGTAGACGCCAACCGCAATCTGCTGCAAGAACGCGGCAAACTGATTGGCGCATCGATGGATGGGCTGCAAACCCTGGAAACGATGAAAGCCACCGGGGCCGAGTCGGACTTTTTCGCGCGGTGGGCCGGGTTTCAGGCCAAAGTGGTGAACGGTGAGCAGTATCTCGCTTATTTGACTCAGATGTTGGCGGTTGTCCCGCTGTTTTTGCAGGCGCTCGGTATCGCGCTGATCCTGGTGATCGGTGGGGTGCGGGTGCAAGATGGGCAGTTAACGATTGGTATGCTGGTCGCTTTCCAAAGCCTGATGCTCAGTTTTATGCAGCCCGTTACCCAGTTGATCAACCTGGGCAATCGTCTTCAAGAGGCAGAAGGGGATATGAACCGGCTGGACGATGTGCTGCGTTACCCGGTGGATGCCAGCGTCGTGTCAAGCGTCTCATTGCCAGACGCTGATATTCAGACCGCCCGGCTGGACGGCCACCTGGAACTATGTAATGTATCGTTCGGTTACAGCCGCCTGGGTGAACCCCTGATCGAGAACTTTAATCTGATCGTCAAACCCGGCCAGCGGATCGCATTAGTCGGCGCGTCGGGCAGCGGTAAATCCACCGTCTCGCGTATGGTCGCGGGGCTGTATGCGCCCTGGTCTGGCGAGATTCTATTTGATGGCAAACAGCGTGTGGCAATCCCTAGAGAAGTCATGACCGATTCAATGGCGATGGTCGATCAGTCGATTTCCCTATTTAGCGGCACGATCCGCGATAACCTGACGCTGTGGAACCCGACGATCCCCAAAGCCTGGATTGTGCAGGCCGCCAAAGATGCCGCGATCCACGATGTGATTACCGAACACGCAGGCGGTTATGATTTTATGGTGGAAGCGGGTGGGCGCAATTTTAGCGGCGGCGAACGCCAGCGGCTCGAAATTGCGCGGGCGCTGGTCACTAATCCGGCGCTGTTGATTCTCGATGAAGCCACCAGCGCGCTCGATCCGGTCACTGAAAAGTTGATTGACGACAACCTGCGGCGGCGCGGCTGTACCTGCCTGATCGTGGCACACCGCCTGAGTACGATCCGCGACTGCGACGAAATTATTATGCTCGAACACGGCAAAATTGTGCAGCGCGGTACACATCAAGCCATGCTGCGCGAAGGCGGTCCTTATGCTGACTTGATTGGGGCCGAGCAGCCGAGCAAACGTCGTAGCAAAGTCGAGTCGGTATTCGATACGTTGGCCGACCTGTAATTGCCGAAAAAACTACCGAAAAAGCGTCGTACACCTTCGCCGTCAGGCGGGGGGAATGTCACAGGAAATCTCTATGCCCGACGATAAACGCCCTGCCGATACCTCTGAAGAATGGGAACTCTTTTTGCTGGCTCTGCGCTACCGCGAGTCGCGGTTGGTGACGCTGAGCGGCAACGAGCCTTTTTTGCTCTCTGGCGATGATAACGCCTGGCTGGTTTACAGCGGGTCGGTAGATATTTTCGCGCTGCAAACAGAAGGCGGCACAGCGGCAGGCGCACGTTATCACTTGTTTCGCGCTTTTACTCACCAGCTTTTGTTAGGAGCCGATATCAGCGATCACCGGGTAGCGCTGCTGGCGAACTGCGCCCCCGAAACGCAGATTTTGCGTTTTACCAAGTCGCGTTTGCAGCAGTTGATCGACAAACCCGAAAACGCGCCGATCATCATCACCCTGCTCGAAAACTGGATTCAAGCGCTGTCGGCAGGCATGAGCAGCACTATCAAACCTAAAGATTATAAGGTCATCGAGCCTGACAAAGAATTGGCGCTCGACGCGGGGACAATCGCACGCACGCCGCGTCAGGTGGTATGGGTCCAGCAGCTTGAGGGCAGCTCTCGCTTTTTAGGGCGCGACGATCTGACCTTGACGACCGGGGAAGCGCTGGTCCCGCTGTCGGATCGCACCTGGTTACAAGCGGCAGAACCCGGCAGGCTGCAAGCTTTTAGCACCCCGGCAGTGCTGAAACTTGATCCGAAGTGGACGCACCTTGACCAGTTTAATACCCGCATCCTCAACGTGATCGAGCGCGACTTACTGCGCGAAAAACAAGCGGCGGGCCAGATGATTCGCGCCAAAGTCGCCAGCGATGCGATCAAGGTCCAGACCGCTGTTTCGCGGCTGGCCGCTACCTGGAGCGACGAACAAACCGTAGATACCCTGGGCGCTGACATCAGCGATCCTTTGCTGGCGGCGTGCCGGATGGTAGGCGATGCCCTCGGCCTGACGGTCAAAGGGCCGCCGGATTATGACGGGCAGGAGGTCTATCAAGACCCGCTGGCTGAAATCGCCAGGGCGTCGCGGGTGCGCACTCGAACGGTGCTGCTGCGCGAAGATTGGTGGCGCAAAGATAACGGCCCGCTGCTGGTTTATCGTGGGGAAGATCATCGCCCGGCGGCGCTGCTGCCCGGCAAAAGTAAGGAATACGAACTGCACGATCCGATTTTGGGCGAAGTCTCTCCTATCACCGAAGAACTCGCCGCCCAATTAAGTGGTACAGCCGTGATGTTTTACCGGCCTTTCCCAGATCGCCCGCTGAACGCATTAGACCTGCTGCGCTTTGGGCAGCGCGGGGCGCGCCGTGATGTATTGGCGCTGCTGGTGGTTGGGCTGGCGGGAGGGGCGCTCGCTATGCTCACGCCGATTATCACCGGAGTGATCTTTGGCCGGTTGATCCCTGGCGGTGAGCAATCGCAGTTATTAGTTTTTGGCGGGGTGCTGACGCTGAGCGCCGTCGCAGTGGCGCTGTTTCAGGTAGCACGCAGTATCGTGCTGCTGCGCATCGAGAGCCGGTCCGATGGCACAATCCAGGCCGCGATCTGGGACCGTCTGCTCAGCCTGTCGCCCGACTTTTTCCGCCGCTATTCTCCCGGTGATCTGGCCCAACGAGCGATGGGGGTAGGCATTATCAAACAAACACTGTCGGGATCGGTGGCGCTGGCGCTGCTCGCCGGGATGTTTTCGTGGTTTAACCTGCTGCTGATGTTGTATTACGACTCCCGCTTGGCGCTAATCACCCTGCTGCTGGTGATAGTCTTTACCACCCTGACGACGCTGTTGGGCGCGCGCCTGCTGCGCGATCAGCGTGCCGTGACTCATACTCAGGGTGAGATTTCGGGGTTAATCGTGCAGATCATCGGCGGGATCAGCAAACTGCGCGTGGCAGGAGCAGAGGGGCGTTCGTTTTTCCTGTGGGCCAACGCTTTCAGCCGCCAGAAAAAATTAGCCTTTCGAGTGCGCTCAACTCACAATAGTCTAACCGTCTTGATCGCTGGGTACCCGATCCTCGCCTGGATGGCTGTTTTTGCAGTGGTCTATAACCAATCGCAGTTATCGACCGGCGAATTTTTAGCCTTTAACGCGGCGTTTACCCAGTTTCTTTTTGCCAGTATGCAGTTTGGCACGGCGCTGGTGGCGGCGCTCTCGATCATCCCGGTGTACGAACGCCTTAAGCCGATTATCCAAACCCTGCCCGAAGTGGATGAACAAAAAGCCCACCCCGGCGAACTGAGCGGCGCGATAGAAGTGAGCCACGTCAGTTTCCGCTATTCTAAAGAAGGCCCGCTCGTGTTGGACGATGTCACGTTCAGCGTTTCACCGGGGGAGTTTGTGGCGTTAGTAGGCACATCAGGATCGGGCAAATCTACGCTGCTGCGCCATCTGCTCGGTTTTGAGCGGCCCGATTCAGGCGATGTGTATTATGACGGGCAGGCGCTTTCTGAAATTGATCTGCGTGCCGTGCGCCGCCAGATCGGGGTGGTATTGCAGCACAGCCAGGTAATGACCGGGACCGTGCAAGATAATATCTTGGGCGCCAGCCGCCTGACTGTAGAAGATGCCTGGGAAGCGGCTCGTAAAGCCGGAATCGCCCCTGACATCAAACAAATGCCGATGGGAATGCAAACCTATATCAGCGAAGGGGGCAGCACTTTCTCCGGTGGGCAGCGCCAACGGTTGCTGATCGCCCGCGCCCTCGTCACCCGCCCTCGCATTATTTTTTTCGATGAAGCGACCAGCGCGCTGGATGATCGTTCTCAGGCGCTGGTGACTGAAAGCCTCAAAAAAATCGATGCGACCCGCATTGTGATTGCGCATCGCTTGAGCACCATCGTAGATGCAGACCGGATTCTGGTTATGCAGCGCGGAAGGTTGGTCGAAAGCGGAACCTATGTGCAGCTTCTGGCTAAGGGTGGCGTCTTCACCGAACTGGCCCAACGACAGTTGGTGTAACATGCCCTCCTCTAAACACCAGGCATTTTTGTAATTTAGAAGATAATACTATTATTTATTGAGATAGATGTCAGTAATATTATATTTAATCACCTGGTTGACACCCCCCTCATTATAGCGCATAATTTGGACTAGGGTACTGTAGTCCCATCGTTGTTCTCCTTTCCCACTATGGGATTGCCATATTCGCGGGTGGATTCAACTGAATAATATTCTAGGTAGGAGGCAGGACTTGATTCGCAGACAACGTTTAAGTTGGATGGGATTCTGTGTCATGTCCCTTTTGGGTTTCCTGGCTTTTGCCGGAATCGCCCAGGGGATAACTGACCCATCCTTGGCTGCGGCTTACCATGATGCCAGCCCATTGGCATCAACGGAGCCGCAGTTCGTTTTTAACCAACAGACTCCCCCTGTTGGGTTGAACAGCCTCATGCTGCAACAATCTTCGGGCAGCATTTCAGGCACAGTCTATGCCGTTGATGGCGTGACCCCGCTGGCAAATGTCAGCGTTACGCTGGATGGCGTGCCGGTTGGCACTTGTACGGATGCGAGCGGCCAATTTGTGCTGACCGCACCCCTCAATACCGAATATCGTGTGCGCGCCGGGGGAAGCTCCGCGTGCAGCCATGCGGCCTACAGCGTAGAGTGGTGGCAAGAAACAACTACCGCCGAACTGGCTCCTGTTATTTTCCTCACCGACGTCGCGCCTAGCGTGACCGGGATCAATTTTACTATTGGCCTTATCGAAGGTGGACTGCAAAGCACCGGCACGGTAGCGGGCCTGATTTATGACCAGAGTTTTAACCCGGTTCTCAACGTGCAGGTCTGCGCCGATTATTCGAATGGCGCTCATATTCAATGTGTCTGCACGGACGGCAGCGGCCTCTACAGTATCGGCAACATCTCCTCTGATACTCCCTTCAAAGTGCACACCGCTGGTCATTATGACGGCATGTGTGACACGACGCTGCGTTATGTGAATCATACCACCGGTGATCTGACCATCTCCGATCTCGAACCCAACATGCAGCTAGACCTCCAGGTGGCATCCGGTGGCGAACTGAACGGCACGATCACCGAAAGCGCCGTGCCACACGATCCTGTCCCGAATATGCAGGTCTGCGCCAATTATGACGGCGGCAATCATATTCAATGCCTGTGTACCAATGCCCAGGGCGAATATTCGATC
>JACRBK010000243.1 GCA_016234525.1 Chloroflexota bacterium | reverse complement strand
ATGAATTCGATGATCCGATCTTCACCGAAACGTCGACTACAACCAGCTATACCCCTCTGAATCCGCTGGCCTATGAATTCTATGTCTGGCGTGTTCAGGCGCAGGATGCGGTAGGCAACTGGGGACCGTACAGCCCACTTGAGCGGCAGTTCTTCGTGAGCCTGCACAAGTCCCCAATTACTGGAACTTCGACCACCAACACCCGGCCTACCTTTAGTTGGAACGGCGCGACCGGCGCAACCTCATATGAATTTGAACTCGATAACAATTTCGATTTCAGCAGCCCAATCTGGGAATACTCTGGCACCGGCAAATCGACCAGACCGCCCACTGCGCTGCCCCCCGGAACCTATCAATGGCGCGTAAAGGCGAATAACACCGCCTGGATGCTGGAATGGATTATCACCATCACGCCCACGCTTCCCGCCAAACCTGTCCAGGTTTCGCCCGCGAACAAGGCGCTGCTGAATGACAATACGCCGACCTTCACCTGGAACGCGGTGATTGGTGCTACGGTCTATCAGGTTCAAATTGATAACCAGAGCAAGTTCACCAGCCCCGAACAGGATGTTACTGTCGGCAGCTTGCTGCTGAACTACATCGCCAGCGACCTAACGGATGGAACCTACTACTGGCGGGTGCGGGCTTCTAACAGCCTTTACGCGCCGGGTAGTTGGAGCAGTGTACGCAGCATCACGATTGACAGTACGCCGCCCGAAGTGCCGGTCGTCACGGCGCCGGTAGACCAGACGTCGATGACCAATACCAAGTTCAGCCTCGCGTGGAGCAAGGTCAAAGATGCCGTGCGGTATGAAGTCCAGATCGATCCTGATGCTGGCTTCCCGCTGCCGCCCAGTGATGTGGGCAATAAGACCACATACAAACCGGCGACCCCGTTGGCGCGTGGTGTGTATAACTGGCACGTTCGCGCCATCGACAAGGCGGGAAATGCGTCAGCCTGGAGTCCGGCGCGTACTTTCGAGATCGTCGCCGGGGTGACCGGCGCTGATCCTACCCAGGAGCCAACGGCGGAAATTCTGCCAACGGAAGCCCCGCCAACCATCGATCCCACCGAACCGCCCACGCTTGAGCCGACGGTTATCCCGCCCGACCTGCCGCTGGTCACGCTCGAATCGGATGATCCGGCAGTGATGCAGACGGGTGTTTGGACGGCGCACGATACCGAACTCGCCAGCGGAGGACGTTATCTCTACAGCAGCGGCAGTTTGGACGATGCGCTGACGTTCACTTTCTCCGGCGTGCAGTTGGATGTGATTTATGTCAAACATCCGGCACTCGGTCAATTCATCGTCGAAGTGGACGGCGCGCCGCTGCTGCTCGCTGACAGCACCGCCCCCGAAGCCGAGTTCGGTGTGCGGGGCAGTATCACGCTGGGCGCGGGTGAGCACACCGCCCGTCTCTATCCTCTATTCGGCACGATTGCGATAGATGCGTTTGAGGTGCAAACCCAGATCGCGCCGCCCGTCGTCTCAACACCTGAGCCGACTACTGAACCCACCGCCGAGCCAACCACCGAACTGACCAGTGAACCCCCGGCTGAGCCGACGCTCGCGCCGACGCTGGCCCCGACGAGTACACCGCTGCCTGTCCTGCTGCCCTTTGGCGACACGTTTGACAGCGGCCTGGGCTGGACGACCAGCGGCCTTTGGGCGCTCGATCCCCAGGCGGCGCGGTCAGGCATGGGGTGGTGGATCGACAGCACGCAGCGCGAACAAGTCAGCACGCTGACCTATAGCGGCCTGATCGACCTGACCACCGCGCAAAATCCACAGTTGGGTTTCTGGCAGAAGGGGATACTCTCCACCAGCGACGTGTTAAGCGTAGAAGTCAGTCTGGACGGCGGGTTGATCTGGTGGCCTGCTCAACGCCAAAGCACGCTTTCAGCCGATTGGATGTGGCAGACGGTAGACCTGAACGCTTATCGTGGAAACGTGATCGCGCTCCGTTTTGTCCTGAGTACTGTGGATACGCTGCCCGAAGGCGCGCTAACAGCGGGCTTCGGGCTGGACGATCTGCTGATTCAGGATGTGCCGTTCACGCCGACACTTGTCCCGCCGACACTTGTCCCGCCGACGCTGATCCCGACAGACATCCCAACCCTGATCCCGACGGACGTTCCAACCCTGGAACCGACCGAGAGTCCCACCGAGGAACCGACATTGGCTCCCACTGATCCGCCCGCCGAGGAACGGCAGACGACCTGATTTTTAGTCCCGTCTATGGGGTAAGCTTTACCCCTGTCTCCTCTCCTTTCCCTGCTATGCAGAGAAAGGAGAGGAATTCTTCTCTCTCCATACGGCAGAGGCAAGAATAGCTATTTCTCGTAATCTTATCCCCTCTTACAGAGGGGAATATTTTTGAGAGGAACTATGACTCAAGAACAATGGACGGCGGTTGACCGCTACTTCGCTGACCTGCTTGTGCCGCCGGACCCGGCATTAGACGCTGCGCTTCAGCACAGCGCCGAGGCCGGGCTGCCCCTGATTCACGTCTCACCGATCCAGGGAAAACTGCTGATGCTGCTCGCCATGATCCAGCGCGCGCGCACAATTTTAGAAATCGGCACATTGGGCGGTTACAGCACGATCTGGTTAGCAAAAGCGCTGCCGCGTGATGGCCACCTGATTACGCTGGAAGCGGATCCCAAACATGCCGAAGTCGCCCGCACCAATCTTGCCCGCGCTGGCCTGAATGGTCGGGCCGAAGTGAGAATCGGTAAGGCGCTCGACACCCTGCCCCAGCTTGCCAGCGAAGGACGCGGCCCGTTTGACCTGATCTTTATCGACGCCGACAAACCCAACAACCCGCATTATTTCGCCTGGGCGCTCAAGCTGGCCCATCGTGGCAGCCTGATCATTGTGGACAATGTCGTGCGCGATGGCGGTGTGCTGGATACCTCTGGCGCTGATCCCGGCGTAGAAGGCGTGCGCCGTTTGAACGACCTGATCGCCGCCGATCCCCGCGTGAGCGCCACTGCGATCCAGACGGTGGGCAGCAAAGGCTATGATGGTTTTGCGCTGATCGTGGTAACGGGCGAACTGACCCCCTGACACCCATAAAAAACCTACCCCTGAGGGAGAAGCAGGGGTAGGAACGGAATATGGACTTTGTTTATGTTTTGGGGAGAAACGATGAGCGGCTCGAAAAACCGGGCCGCTCATCTCAGGAGAGCTAGTTCAGCGTATTAGTTGAGGTCCATCACCTTTTCCAGGGCGGGCGGGGTGGTGCGGGTCAGGTTCATGACCGCGCCGGTCTGGGGTTTGACTTCGAGCGTGAATTCGGTGTTTTCAGCCAACGGGGTGGTCAGGGCCGTCAGGGGGATGGTGACTTCGACCAGTTCGCCATCTTCCAACAGGGTGTCAGCCGCGGCGCCATCGTTGTGGACCAGCCAACCATCGGCTTCAATCGTCCATTCCAACCCATTCTTGACCTGTTCCGCGTCACGATAACCAATCACCACTTTGCGGCT
>JACRBK010000242.1 GCA_016234525.1 Chloroflexota bacterium | reverse complement strand
GCGGCGCCGCCAGCGCCTACGACCAACGTCAGGAGCATCGCAAACAAAACGAGAAAACTAGCGGATTTCTTGAGCATGGGTTGTATTCCTCCTAAAAAGACACTGTTTGATAAAACTGTTTAGAGGTTGGCGAGATGTTGTACTCCGTTATAGCTGGGCAGGCAGCCTCTCCTTTCTGCCCTCACACGCAAAAAAACAGCGCGTTGATAAGTCCCCAAACGGACTCACAACGCGCTGGTTTTTCTGACGGGCTGGAATCAGAAACCTGGAAAACTGGGTATAACCAAAAAACTTGAGGTGATATCACAGGCATCTCAGAATAACTTTATTTCTAACTTAAACAAGCACATGTTCTTTTCTAGAATATACATTACTAGAAAAAAATATTTCTGTCAATAAACTCACTATTTTACAAAATGAAGTATTGAGGCGGGTTTTTGCGGCGCGCGTAAATAAACGGCACCGTCAATACTTCAGCCTGTTAGAACGAAATGGAGGATGGAAGCTAAAATGAACGGGGCGAGAGGCGTTAGCCGGTTGTCCCGACGATTTCGCGGATCGTGCGCAAAAAACGAATATCATCCAGCGGTTTAGGGAAATAGGCATTAAAACCGTCGTTCATCACCCGCTGTTTGAGCGAGGGGGTGTGATAGGCCGTGATCGCGATGCAGGGCAGGCTGGCGAGCGCGGTATCTTCGCGGATACGGCTGAGTAATTCGAAACCATCCATCCCCGGCAGTGCCAGGTCGATCACCACCGCGACATGCTCATCGGAGGACAGCAGTTGAAGCGCATCTTCGGCGGTCCCCGCTACTTCCACCGGGATACTGGCACGAATGAGCATCCGCGCGACAAGTTCTTGTCCATCGGGATCATCTTCGACAATGAGTACGGATTTTGGCTGCAAGGTGTTTGTTTCCTTCTATTAACCGGTCTGCGTGAGTTGGAGAGGAATATCGACAGTGAACACTGAGAATTCCCCGACCTCACTTTCAACCGTAACGCGGCCCTTCATCAAATCGACCAGGTTGCTGACGATCGATAGGCCCAACCCGGCTCCCCCATAACGTTTTTTGGACGAACTATCGAGCTGGACAAAGTCCTGAAAAATGATCTGCTGCATCGAACTGGGTATACCGATGCCAGTATCTGATACCCGGATAATCAGCCGCCCATCCTGTTGTTTAAGCTCTAGTTTAACCGTGCCTTTGTTGGTGAACTTGACCGCATTCGCCAATAAATTAGTGGTGATCTGGATGAGGCGTTCTTCGTCGTGGATCACGGCTTCTGGCAGCGCGGGATCAAGTTCGAGCCGCAGCACAAGACCTTTTTCTTTCGCCTGAATTTGAAAATCTTCGACAATCGTTGAGGCCAGGTCGCGCAGCGAGATCGATGACGGCACGATCTCCAGACTGCCCGTCGCCAGCCGTGAGAGATCGAGTACGCTGTTGATCAGCATCAGCAGCCGTTGGCCGTTCGCCAAACAGCGCTCCGCCATGTGCGTATTATCATCGTTAAGCTGTTGGCTGTAAAGCATCTCGCGCAGAAAGCCGATGATCGCGTTGAGTGGAGTCCGTAGTTCGTGGCTCATGTTGGCGAGAAACAGGTCTTTCAACCGGGTAGCCGTTTCAGCCTCACGGCGAGCTTTTTGCTCGTGGATGACAAGCTGCTGAAGCT
This sequence comes from Chloroflexota bacterium, assembly GCA_016234525.1. GTDB lineage: Bacteria > Chloroflexota > Anaerolineae > Aggregatilineales > Aggregatilineaceae > JACRBK01. The sequence goes on along the minus strand of JACRBK010000242.1, from coordinate 2,017 downwards.
GTTCTTGGGCGCGCTTACGTTCGGTGATGTCAGTGGCGATGCCTAACAGTTGGATCGTCTGCCCGTCAGCCGCCAACAGCGGGACTTTGGTGGTCTGATACCACCGTGTTTCCCCGGTCACGGCATTCGACACTGGCTCTTCGGGGATAAATTTGGGCTGGCGGGTACGCACGACCTGTATATCGTCCCAGCGGAAATGTTCGGTCTCGGTGCGGTTAGGGTTAAAGTCTTCGTCATATTTGCCGACCATCTGCTCTGGGATCGTGCCATAAGCATCGGCCAGCGCTTTATTCGCCAACAGAAAACGTCCCTCTTCATCTTTGGCGAAAATAAAACTGGGGTCAAGATCGATCACCTGCCGCAAAAAGTTACGCTGCTCCTTGAGCGAGTCCTGAATATTTTTGCGCTCGGTGATGTCTGTGGCGACGCCGAGCAGTTGGACAGTCTGACCATCGGCGGCTAACAGAGGAACTTTGATCGTCTGATACCAGCGCGTTTCGCCGGATACGGCATTTGACAGCCGCTCCTCAGGGATAAACTTGGGCTGGCGTTTGCGCACGACTTCGAGATCATCCCGGTGAAAATGTTCGGCTTCGGCACGTTTGGGGTTAAAGTCCTCATCGTTTTTGCCGACCATCTCTTCCGGGGTAGTGCCATAGGTGTCAGCCAGTGCTTTGTTGACCAGCACGAACCGTCCCTGTTCATCTTTAGCGAAAATAAAACTGGGGTCGAGATCAATCACCTGCCGCAAAAAGTTACGCTGCGCCTTAAGTGCATCCTGAGTCTGTTTGCGATCCGTGATAAATTCAACATAGATGATCAATCCACCGATGTCGCCCTGAGTCGTAAACCAGGGACGGATTTCGCGTTTGATCCATTCGTGAGTGCCATCGGTGCGCACAAAGGGGACCTGATCGTCCCGGTGTACTTCGCCTTGCAGACAGCACTGGTGAATGTCTTTCCAGGTATCGCCAATTTCGGGAAAAACCTGATAATGATTGGCCCCAATGATAGGTTTATCTTGCAACCCAAAATCGGTTATCCAGCGATCATTGGCGAACAGGTAACGCATCTCCCGGTCCAAAATGGCAACCGCCATCGGAATATGCCGGGCGAGTTGTTCCAGTTGGTTTTTTTGTTCAGTTACCTGCGATCCAATCAGATTTTCCACAGTCTGTCCTGATCACCGTTCGCTCACGAAAATGTTATCGAGCGCGAGCGAGATCGCGCCGAGCATACTGGCTTCGGGGCCGAGTTGGGCGATTTCGATTCGTAAATCCTGGGTTGCCAAGGAAGGCGAATGCGCCAGGATGCTCCGTTTGATCGCCGCCAGAAATGAGGGAGCCACCGCGCTGATCGTTCCCCCGATCAACACAAGGTCAGAGTCTAAAAAGTTGACGATATTTGCCAGTGTTTCGCCGAGAATCTGCCCACTGCGTTGGATGATATGGTCAGCCGCCCGATCTCCCTCGCTGGCGGCGATCCCGACCTCGCGCGCCGTCAGCGTTTCAAGATCAACGTGTTTCAGCATGGTGTCCAGGCCCGCTTTAACCTGCTGTTTGGCCTGCGCCGCAATCGCGATGCCTGAGACCAGCGACTCTAGTGGCACAATCTCCTGACTCTCGCCGCCTATGTCGGAAGACTTCACCTGCATTTGTCCAATATCACCGGCGCGACCATTCGCCCCACGATAAATCTGCCCGTTTAGAATAATGCCCGCGTTGATAGACGTGCCGACATTGACATAAACCACGTTTTGCAGGCTGCGTGCTTCGCCTTTCCGCAGTTCGCCAAACGCCATCGCGTTGGCCTCATTTTCGATCAAGACCATCGCATAGGGGAAGGATTCGCGGATCACGCTGTCAATCTGGTAGCCCCCCCAGGAAGGCATGTGAGGAGTGTCATAGAGCGTGCCAGAGCGAACGTCGATCAGGGTTGGCACGATGATACTGAACGCCAGCACATCACTGATCGGGATATTTAGTTTATCAATGCGCTCTCTGACGACATGGCATAT
>JACRBK010000241.1 GCA_016234525.1 Chloroflexota bacterium | reverse complement strand
TCCCTATGACCGGCCCAAAACCACGCTGGCCGAGTTCAAAATGTGTCCCGCGTGTCAGGCAGAATACGATGATCCGCTTAACCGGCGCTTTCATGCTCAGCCTAATGCCTGCCCGGTGTGCGGACCGCAGTTAGAATTACAGCCCAGTTCGGAACACCCGGTCCCTGATGGATGGGATGATCTGCCCCACGACGAGATCGAAGCCGCGCGCGTTCTGCTGCGCGATGGGCATATTCTGGCAATCAAGGGTGTGGGCGGATTTCATCTGGCCTGTGATGCGACCAACCCCGCCGCCGTTATTGAACTGCGCCGCCGCAAGGGGCGCGCTGATAAACCCTTCGCGGTGATGATGCCGGACCTGGACACGGTGCTGCGTTTTTGCGAGGTCAGTTTTGCCGCGACTCAAGCGCTCACTGCTCGCGAACGCCCGATTGTGCTGCTGCCGCTCAATACCGGGACTGACATCGCGCCGGAAGTCGCGCCCGGTCTGCGCGAACTAGGGGTGATGCTGCCTTATTCGCCGCTGCACCATTTATTGCTCGCCCCGGCGCCGGACTTTTCGCCCGTGTTGGTCATGACCAGCGGCAATTTCAGCGAGGAACCGATCGCCACTATCAACGCTCAGGCGTTGGATCGGCTGGCCGCGTTGGCGGATGCGTTCTTGTTACATAACCGCGAGATTCATATCCGCTGTGACGACTCGGTGATTCGCGCATTGGATAGTCAGGTGATGCCGCTGCGCCGCTCGCGCGGATATGCCCCCTACCCTATCCCGCTGCCGTTTGAGGCACCACCGCTGCTCGCTGCCGGGGCCGAACTGAAAAACACATTTTGCCTGGCCCGCGATAACAGCGCCTTCATGAGTCAGCATATTGGCGATCTGGCAAACTATGATGCGCTGCGTTCGTATGAACACAGTATTGAGCATCTCAGCCGTTTGTTTCGCGTCAAACCGGAACTGATCGCTCATGATGCCCACCCGGATTATATGGCGACCCGGTATGCGGTGGAGCGCTCCCTGACCGAGAATACCCCGCATATCGCTGTGCAGCATCACCATGCGCATCTCGCCAGCGGGTTAGCCGAACACAAAATCACCCCGGAGGAACCCGCTATCGGCGTGATCTTCGATGGGACCGGCTTAGGACCGGACGGCGCGATCTGGGGCGGGGAAATTTTGATCGGGAGTTATTCGTGGTATCGACGGTTCGCCCACCTACGTTATATCCCGCTGCCCGGCGGAGACGCGGCGACCCAACGACCCTACCGGATCGCCTTAGCGCACCTGTGGCAGTCGGGGATCGATTGGGAAAATGATCTTGCACCTTGCCGCACCGCCAACGCCCAAGAGCAAGGCGTAATCCGCCAACAGTTAGAAAAACGGATCAACGCGCCGCTGACATCCAGCATGGGACGACTGTTCGATGCGGTGGCGGCCTTAGCTGGGGTGCTGCAAACGGTGAATTATGAAGCACAAGCGGCGATCTGGCTGGAAGCTCAGATCGATCCTGATGAGCGCGGTGTTTACCCCTTCGAAATCAGCGCGTTTAGTGGGGAATCTGTGCCGCGCCAGATTGATCCCTCTTCGGCGCTGTGTGCAATCGTGCGGGATGTGCGTGACGGCGTACCAACATCGAAAATCGCCGCCCGATTCCACAACGGTGTAGCCGAGATGATCGAGCAGGTCTGCCGGGTGGCGCGGCGAGCGACTGGAATCAAAGCTGTGGTATTGAGCGGCGGCGTTTTTCAAAACAGCACGCTGCACCGGCTGGTGGTGCCCCGCTTAGAAGAATCAGGTTTTACGGTATACAGTCACCAGCTTGTTCCCGCCAATGACGGCGGAATTGCGTTAGGACAGGCGGCGGTCGCTGCCTATCAAGCCACGTATGGTCAAGATACGGATGAATAACGAAATCGTGTCAGGACAGGCGGCGGCTGCTTTTCAAGCCGCATAAGGTCAAGAAAAAGACGACTAAGGGAGAGTGTAGTAATGTGTTTGGGAATCCCCGGTAAAATCGTGGAGATTTTTGAGAAAGACAGTTTGCTGATGGGCAAGGTAGACTTCGGCGGCGTGATTCGCGAAACCTGCCTGGCCTATGTTCCCGAAGCGAAAATCGGCGATTACACCATCGTGCATGTGGGCTTCGCGCTCAACCTGATCGACGAGGACGAGGCAAAAAAAACGCTGGCGTTGATGGTCGAAGTCGGAATTCTGGATGAAGAATACGAACAGCAGTAAGCCAGCACCCCGTTATAGGAATTTTGAGGGTATACCGTCATGAAATACATCACCGAATACCGCGACGCTAAACTGGTTCGTGACGTGTTGGACGAAATTCACCGCATCACCACCCGCCCCTGGCGCATTATGGAAGTGTGCGGCGGACAGACTCATTCGATCATCCGGCACGGGATCGATCAACTGCTGCCGCCCCAGGTCACGATGATTCACGGCCCTGGATGCCCGGTATGCGTCACCCCACAAGAATTGATCGATCAGGCTATCGCTATCGCCAGTTTACCCAACACGATCATGGTTTCGTTTGGTGATATGCTGCGCGTACCGGGGTCGAAAAAAGACCTGTTTCAAGTAAAGGCCGAAGGCGGTGATGTGCGTGTGGTGTATTCGCCGCTGGAATGTATCAAGATCGCACAGGACAACTCGCAGAAAGAAGTCATTTTCTTCGGCGTGGGCTTCGAGACCACCGCCCCGGCGAACGCGATGACGCTGCACCAGGCCAAGAAGTTGGGGATTCTCAATTTCTCGATGTTGGTATCGCATGTGCGCGTACCGCCTGCCCTGGTCGCTCTGCTCTCGGCGGATGATGTCGATGTGCAGGGTTTTTTGTTGGCCGGGCATGTCTGCGCTGTGATGGGTTATTGGGAATATCATCCCCTGGTGGAACAATATCGCGTGCCGATGGTCGTAACCGGATTCGAGCCGCTGGATGTGGTGCAGGGACTTCTAATGACCATTCGCCAGTTAGAAAGCGGGCGCGCCGAAGTCGAAAACGCTTACAGCCGGGTGGTAGTCGAGCAGGGCAATCCCCAGGCGATGAACATTATCCGCACGGTGTTTGAAGAATGTGATCGTAACTGGCGCGGGATCGGGATGATCCCCGGCAGCGGGTGGACTCTGCGCCCTGAATACGCTCCTTATGACGCGGTGCGCCGTTTCGCTGTCGGCTATATCCAGACGCAGGAATCGCCGCTGTGCCACGCAGGCGAGGTATTGAAGGGGGTGCTCAAACCCAACCAGTGCCCGGCCTTTGGCAAAGAATGTACG
>JACRBK010000238.1 GCA_016234525.1 Chloroflexota bacterium | reverse complement strand
CCCTCTTCATCCGTATGCCCGGTGGGAGCTTCTCCACCGATCCAATAATACGGACGGCCATAAGGATCGAGACGGCTGATCAGCACATCGTTATAGGTGCGCAGCCCTAGCCGTACCAGCTTGAACCCTTTGATTTGATCCAGCGGCAGGGAAGGTATATTCACATTGAGCATGGTCAGCGGCGGAAACTGACGGTACAGCCCCAAGCCAACAACTTGCCGGGCAATTGCTGCCGCCGCGGAATAATCCGCATCTTCGGCGCGTTCAGCTAATGAGAAAGCAATGCCCGGTTTGCGCGCGATTACCGCTTCAAACGCAGCCGTGACAGTACCGCTGTAGGTCAAATCCTGGCCCATATTGGCTCCCCGGTTGATGCCAGAGACTACCAGATCAATCGGTTCTTTGATAAAACCCAGCAGCGCCACCGATACCGCGTCCGAGGGCGATTCCGAAGTCGCATAGGCTTCGATCCCTGGCACACCGAACTTCACCGGGTCGATGCGCAGCGGTTTGTGCATCGTTTTTCGATGCCCGATTGCGCTGCGATTTTCGCTGGGGGCCACCACCGTCACTTTTCCGAACGGCAGCATCGCCTCAGCCAGCGCCTTGATCCCCGGCGCATGAACTCCATCATCATTTGATACCAGGATATGCATGATTTTACTCGCGCTCTTAGCGGAATACTGTGAACTAAACAAAGGATGAGAGCCGATTTTAGCACGTTCAGGGGCTGCTTCCCACCAGCAGCGACGAATTCAGTGTGACGGTGTTTGGACCGATCTTTAATGGCGGTTGAAAATGCTCGACTGCGCGTAATCGCCTGGTTTCCGCCTGCGTCATGGCCCGGTCAGGAAACCGGGGGTTGCCAGGAAACGCCGCTTGCGCTAATAATGGGCGCTTCCCCGCGCCGTTATTCTGGGCGGGCCATGATCTCAAACAGGCGGTTATGATCGATTTGCTGCTTTCCATCGCTGCTGTTTTGTATATTGTATGCGCCCTGCTGCTGGCGATCTTCATCGGCAGTTTTGGTGTGCTGCTGGTGATCTACCTGTTCAAACGCGCCGAGCCACTCGTTTTGCCAGATGTGTCCGACGAGGCGTTACCTTCCGTGACGATTCAGCTTCCGATCTATAACGAGGCGCATGTGGTGGGCCGCCTGATCGAAGCCTGCGCCCGCCTGGATTACCCGGTGGATCGGCTGCACATCCAGGTATTAGATGATTCGAACGATGAAACGACGACGGTGATTCGCCACAAGATCGCCGAATGTCAGGCCAGAGGATTCCAGGCGATCAGCCTGAACCGCCGGATTCTGCGTGCAGGGTACAAAGCCGGGGCGCTGGCGTATGGGCTGTACAAGGTCAAAACTGATTTTGTAGTGGTCTTTGATGCCGATTTTGTGCCGCCGCCTGACTTTCTGCGGCGGGTGATCCCACACTTTCATACGGATGATCGGTTGGCACTGGTCCAGACTCGCTGGGATCATTTGAACGCCGGGTATAACTGGCTGACTCGCATCCAGGCGTTGACTATCGACAACCATTTTGTGATCGAGCAGGCGGCGCGCAGCCGAGGACACCTGCCGATGTCGATGAACGGATCGGGCGGGGTGTGGCGTGTCTCGGCGCTCAAAGATGCGGGCGGCTGGTCGGCGGCGACGCTGGCGGAAGACCTGGATATTTCCTACCGCGCCCTGCTGCGCGGCTGGCGGTTTCTCTACCTGCCCGCGGTCACTGCCCCCGGCGAGATTCCGCCCCAGGTGCAGGCGTATAAAATTCAGCAGCGGCGATGGGCTACCGGCATGACCGAATGTTTGATCCGCCACGCGCTTCCCCTGCTGCGTTCCGAACGGTACCCCCTCGGTTATAAGCTGATGGGGCTGGCCCATTTGAGCCAGTTCGCCGTACAGCCGTTTATTCTGCTCATGTTTCTGCTCACGCCGCTGCTGATCGCGGGCGAGATGTTTCACCGCCTGCCTAATTTGAGCCTGTTAGGGGTTGTGAGTGCGATCCCGCTGGTGATGATGGCTCTTGCTCAGCGCGCCCTGTATCCCGATTGGCGGCACCGCCTGCTGTTTTTGCCGCTGCAAGGCGCTGTCGGCGCGGGCATGGTTGTGAACAACACCTACGGCGTATTGATGGCGCTGCACCGCCGCAGTGTTATCAGAGAATTCAAACGCACCCCCAAATTTAACCTGGTCCACCAGGGCCAGCGCTGGGCGCGCAGCCGCTACGCGCTGCCCGTCGATGCGATCATGTTGGGCGAGATCGTTTTGGGAATATATGCCGTGTTAGGATTAGCGCTGGCGCTGCGCCATTTGCCTGCCCTGGCATTTTATATGCTGTCTTACGTGCTGTCGTTTTGGGGATTGGCCGGGTGGAACATCCTGCAAACCCACCGGGCTGGGCTGCGCCTGTCGCGCCAGTCCGCCGCCGCACTACCCGGCGAGAATGCCGGGTATGTGGGCAGAGGATAGGGGCTATAATGATCGCCCCTGAAGATAGCGCAAAAATAAGTCTTTACGCACGAACAAAAAGATCGTCAGGGCGGCGAAAAAACCTGCCAGATGCGCCAGGTGGTTCACGCCGACCGTGTCTTGATCTGAGCGGATCGTTTCGACAGAGGGGATAAAACTGCTGATCACGAACCAGATCAACAACATCCAGGCGGGGACAGACACTGTCCAGCGCCAGAACTTCGCCTGCTGGCTGGTCACCAACTGCACAACAGCAATCGGTAAACGAATCAACGATCCGATCCCCCACAGGCAGTTGACGGATGTGCCGGGGAACAAAAACAGGTAAGCACCCATCACGCCCGCAATCGCGCCGCTGGCCCCAATCGAGGGAATATCATCTAGTTTGGGCGTTACGACCACACTGCCCACGTTGGCGATCACCCCGGACAGCAGATAAAACAGCAAAAAGCGTGACGATCCGCAGGCGTCTTCCACACGGCGGCCAAAAGTCCACAGGTACATCATATTGCCGAACAGGTGCCAGATATCCGCGTGCATGAACATAGCGGTGAAGGTCGTAAACGCGGCCACACCGATCCCCTCATGTAAAGTAGTTTCCCTGAAACCGTAATAATTGATTTTGCCCATATAATCGGGAGAGGGGCCATACTCTACCGTGCCGCTGGCGCCTGCTTCCTGGGTGTACATATCCGGCCCGATCCAGGCAACGAAGATCACAGTATTGATCAGGATCAATATCAGCGTGGTCCAGGGAATAGTACGGTAGCGCGTGATCCCTGAATCGTTGACCGGCATCGGATAGAGCAGGGTCGAAAGAAATAAGATAAACAGAAAATAGATAATAATCGCAATCAGCAGGCACATAGAGGTTTCCGTTTCCTCTCAACATTACGGGGTCAGGTAAGGCAGCGGATCGTTCATCAGCCGGTCCAGCGCCGTGTGAAAAACTAACATGAGCGCTACTGCCAAAATCACCGCGCCAATCAGGCCCAACATCCAGCGCAGTTCTTCCCCGATGATCGGCAGTTCGGTTGGATCATCCATCGCGCGGCCCATTAAAAGTTTGGGTTGTTCCCCTTCAGGTTTGGCAGGCGGAACCGTTCCCCCCAGCCGGGCGGCCAGCGGCTGTTGTTGGGGCGAGGATGTCGCCGTAACCAGCAGATAACCGCCGATCCAGCTTAATAACACACCGCCCCAGCGGGCAAAACCCAGGTTGAGCAAATTCAGCCCGGCGTCTTGCCATGCCAGCAAAAAATAAAACACGATAAAAGCGGCGGCTTCGCGCACCGCCAGCCACATATTCCCGCGTTCGCGGTCGGTCAGCACCGGCACATAGGCGGCTAGTTTTTTATCAGCTTCTTTGCCCGCTTTGGACCTGGCCCCGATGCGCACGGCCTGATCATAATATTTTAGCGCCTCGTCTTTGCGTTCCATCTCTTGAAGGAGGTCGCCCAGTTTGATCAGCACTTTCTGGCGGGTGGGATCGACTTCCAGGACCCGCTGAAGAAAACCGACCGCGCGATCATTTTGATAACGTTTGAGATAGGAGTCGGCGACCACGACAAAAAGCTGCTCGTCAAGGCCCGGCAGCGTCGCGATCTGCTCGCGCAGGGCATCGGCCCCTTCGTAGTCGTTCTGACGTTCGGCCAGGTCGAGCGCGGTGAGGTAGATAGTGGGGACTTTGGTCTGAGCTTCTATAGCCCGGTTGATCAGTTCTCGCGCATCGTCCCAATAATTCAGGCGGCAGAGATGCCCGGCGGCGTTACGCAGCGCCAGCTCATGATCCACCCGGATTTTCAACACTTCGACCCACTCGGAGATCGCCTGTTCAGCCTCGCCGGATTCCATATAAATTTCGGCTTTGTCCATCAACTGGGCGATCCGGTCTTTTTCATCTTTGGTGACAGGAACATCGATGGTTTTGGGGCCAAGCGGCTGGATCACCGGCAGGGTAGACGCTGGCGCTGCTGGTTTTTTGGAGGGCTGCCGCGCCAGGAGAGTTGCCGGGCCGGCCGCCGCTTTTTTGGTGGCCTGCCGCCCAGGTAGTTCTGGTATCGCCGCCGCTGGATTTTTTGACGGCTGCCGCGCGAGCGGCGCTGTCGCAGCCGAGGATTCTGCCGCTGCGGCTGGCCCACCTAACAGCTTTTCTTTGACCAACCGTGCCTGTTCATTTTGCGGATTGATCTGCAAGGCGCGATCAAGATACTGCAACCGGGTGGCTTGATCGTTGACGGTTTTGGTGAGCCACAACCAGGCCAT
>JACRBK010000237.1 GCA_016234525.1 Chloroflexota bacterium | reverse complement strand
GAGCGCAGGTTTCCTAAACCTGGCGTCGTCGGTTCAACTCCGTCCGGGGGCCTATGCAGGCGGAGTCGGGTGCGGCTGCCGCCTTTTAGTTTCTTGAGGTAAATTCGCCATGCGCCTGCGATCAATCCTGTTTTTTCTGCTAGTCTTGACCCTGATCCTCAGCGCGTGCGGTGGTGATGACGCCTCGCGCACTGCGACCAAAGGAAATTCGCTGCTCGCGGTATCCTTCGAGGAGGCCGGGAGTTGGGAAGAAGCCCGCCTCCCTGCCGATTCCGACACTCCGGATTCAGTGTTGGCGATCAGCGATGGGCGCTACCAGATCGATCACCAGGCCGGGCGCAGTTCGTCGTTCGCCTGGGGAACCGGCGGCGAAGCCTATCAGAACGTGATCATCGAGGTTGAAACCGAGCAGATCAGCAGCGAAAACGATAATCTGTACGGGGTGTTATGCCGTCTGTCCAGCGACGATCGGGGCCGGTGGAGCGGTTACGCCCTGCTAATCAGCGGTGACGGGCATTACGGGATCGCGGAATTTTCCAATAACAGCCTCAATTTTCTGCTCGCGTGGCATCAATCCGACGAGATTAAACAGGGTCGCGCCAAAAACACGATCCGCGCCGTGTGTGTCGATGACTATTTCGCCATCTATGCCAATGGGAAATTTTTGGGCGAAGTCAAAAACGATCAATACCCAGACGCGGGGCAGGTGGGCTTGATCGCAGGGATCACCAAAGAAAACGCCGCCAGCATCGCGTTTGATAATCTGGCCGTGTTCGAGGGAGCGATCAGTAAAAAATAACCTTCTAGCTCCACCCCTACCCACTCGACATCTCCCCTTTCTCTGCGAAGCGGGGATAGGGGTAGCGTGGCAGTGCGCCCCTACCAAAGTAACTTACGGATCGCGGCTGAAGTGATCTATAATCTCCCCCATGCGACTTAGACCCCACTATTCCTTACTATTCTGGCTGATGATCGTCCTCTCGCTAACAAGCGGGGGAATTGTGCCGCCTGCCGCCCAGAGCCAGGATAATCTACCGCCGCCCCATCTCGGTTACGGTATCCACATCGCCCCGCACACGAACGCCAGCCCGGCGCTGGCCGATCAACTGCGCATGGACTGGGTGAAACTCTACGAAGTCGGGCAGATCGGGGAGTATCCTAACAAACGAATCCTGTTTCGTATGGACCTGCCCTGGCCCGCCAATTGGGAAGCCTTTCGCACCAGCGTGCGCCAGCGCGCCGCCGAACTTTCGGCGCTGGGTGTAGACGCTATCGAAGTTCACAACGAGCCGAATCTGGCGAACGAATGGCCGAGCGGCCCAAACGCCTGGCAGTATACTCAAATGCTGCGTGTCGCCTATATCCAGATCAAAGCGATCAATCCCAACATTATCGTGGTATCAGGTGGGCTGGCCCCGACAATCACCACCGCTGACCGGGGCGCTATCAGCGATATTGAATTCGCCACCGAGATGCTGGATAACGGCGCGGCGCAGTGGTTCGATGCGTTTGGTTATCACCCCTACGGTTACAACCAACCGCCCGAAGCTGAACCCGCCTTTGATACCCTCACCTTCCGCCGCGTAGAATTGATCCGGAAGTTGTTTGAGGAGCGCGGCATTTATGACAAACAAATCTGGCTGACCGAGTTCGGCTGGCTGCGCGATCCGGCAGAAGATGGCATATCGTGTTCCGATGCTGATCCTAACTTTGCCGGGTTTGCGTGGCTGCGCGTCTCCGGGCAGACGCAGGCCGATTACACCGCGCGCGCCTTCGACTGGGCGGATCGATATTGGCCCTGGGCCGGGCCGATGTTCTTGTGGAATCTCAACTGGTCATTGTATCCCCCTGGTGTGAATGCCCTATGCAGCCATATGCGCTGGTTCAGCATCCTGCGCAGTGATGGATCCACTCTGCCAGTCTTTAGCCGTGTGGCGAATATGACCCGCCGCACCAGCGATTATCTGCCGCGCTTAACCATCGATGCGCATAATATGACCGTCGAAACCAGCGCCGAATGTCCCGGATCGGTGATGGTGGGCGAATTTGATGTGATCAACACGGGCTATCCAGGCAGTTTTAGCGCGACTGTGACCGGTGCCACGCCGCCCAACGGTCCCGCGCTGGATATTTATCCCCCCATTGTGAGCAACGGCGATAGGGTGCAGGTATTCGCCGACACGCACGATCTCCCCCCCAGCATGTATGTGATTTACCTGAATGTGTCCGCCACCATTGGCGATCAGGTGGTGTCGCAGATGATCCAGGGTTATATCGTCGTCACGGATGTGCAGGGCGGTTGTTGATCAATCTTCTATAATCTGTGAGATTGTCCACTATTTCACAGACGCGCTCGCAGATACGCAGGAAAGAATCATGGTTCATTCGCGCTGGAAAAAAATCTTTCGTGAAGTCTGGTCGCGCAAAACACGCACACTGCTGGTATCAGCCAGCATTTTTATTGGTGTGATGGGTGTGATCACGATGTTTTCCATCGGGCAGATCGTGATCGATGCCCTGGTGTCCTCCGTCGATCAAGACCGGCTCGCCATGCTGCGTGTGTATATCTCACCCCGCCAGGATGCTGATCTGAAAGACACTCGTTATCTCCAGACGCTCAACAATCTGCCGGATATGGAACACGTCCAGGCGATGTCGATCTATTCCGCCTATTGGAAACTGCCCGGCGACCAGGAATTCACCGAAGCCTATCTCTTTGGGTATTCCGCCCCACTCTCCGAGATCGTGTTGGAACCTATCGAACTGGTGAAAGGCCGCTGGCCCCAACCGGGCCAGCATGAGATCGTGGTAGAACGGCGGTTGGCAACAGCACACGGCATTGAGATCAACGATCCGATTGTAGTGCGCGAACTGAGCGGCGCGCGCGAAAACGGATCAGCCCGCGACGAAATCTGGACGGTGGTCGGGACTGTCTTTCAGCCTTACAGTTATTCAATTCTGCCGGGTGCGCCCGCCATGATCCCCGCAGATAATATGCTGTTTGCCGAACATGCCGATGTCGAAGCGATCACCGGGCTGGCGGGATTCAGTGTCATCCAGGCCCGCTACCGCGATTACGCCACCGCACAAGCTCAATCCACCGCATTTGAGACTGCCGTAGCCGAACAAGCGCCTTATATCCCATCGATCCGCCTGATCGAGGACCCGGCGCAAAATTACCTGATTACGCAGGCCCATATTTTTAATAACGTGCTGTCGCTTCTGGCGTTTGTCTCGCTGCTGGCGTCGGGATTTTTGGTCTTTAACGTGATCAATACGGTGGTGTTGGAACAGCGGCGGCAGATCGGCATTTTAAAAACGCTCGGCGCGACCGGGTGGGATAGTTTTATGATGTATGCCGGAATCGCGCTGGTCTACGGCGTGATCGGCATGATCCCCGGCGTGCTGCTGGGCATCCCTGCGGGTTATGTCGCCTCAGCGAAGATCACGCCCCAGTTTAATATTCTGTTAGAAGGGTTTACTGTCGCCTGGCGCGCCGTCGGGATCGGCGTGCTGCTCGGTCTGTTCATGCCGGTGTTAGCCGCCGCGCCGCCGGTGCTGCTGGGGATTCGGATCAGCATTCTCGAAGCGATCACCGACCTGGGGATCAATGTCATTTATAAACACGGTGTGTTCTCACGTTTGATCGATCTGTTCCCGCTGCCGATGGGTTTGCGGCAGGCATTACGCAATGTCAGCCAGAAAAAAGGCCGCTTGATGCTCACGATTGTGGCGTTGGCATTGGCTGCCGGGTCGTTTATGGGGGTTTATGCTTCGTTTTCGGCCTTCGACAGAATCTTTTTTGGCGTGATGGATCAGATCGGGATTCATATCACCGTTGGACCAAATGATAAATCGCAGATCGACCATGTGCGCAGTTTGATCGAACAGAACGTCAGCGGAATCAAAGCGATAGAACCCGGCCTGACGATTGCCATCGACATCGAAGGTTATACCCCACAGAAAGTCGGCCCCGGTCCAGCGTTTATGATCGCGTCGGGACTTAACCCCGCCAACCCCGAAGTGACAAAATTCCGGCTGCGATCCGGCACCGCCTGGCGCGATGATCCCACCCGTTCCGGCGTGGTGATCGCGGCTGGAATTGCCGACAGTCTGCACCTCGATACGGGCGATACACTCACCCTGCAT